>URWQ01000018.1 GCA_900551635.1 uncultured Collinsella sp.
CCGCCGCGCCTTCACCGCGCAGATCATCATCGACAAGCTGAAGAAGCGCGACGGCATCACAATCGACAACATGACCGAGGCGCTCGACCGCTGCGTGGAAGACGGCGTGAAGGAAATTGTCGTGCAGCCGACGCATCTCATGGCTGGCCTGGAATACGCCGACGTGAAAGACGAGCTCGACAAGTACGCCGACAAGTTCGACAAGATCTCGCTCGGCGACCCGCTGCTCACCTCCGACGACGACTACAAGAAGGTGGCCGCAGCCATTAAGGAGAACATGGCGTCCTTCGACGACGGCAAGACGGCGCTGTGCCTCATGGGCCACGGCACCGAAGCCGATTCCAACGCCGACTATGCCAAGATGCAGGAAGTGTTCAAGAACGAGGGCTTGACGCAGTTCTTCGTCGGCACCGTCGAGGCTGAGCCGACCTGCGAGGATGTTATCGCCGCCGCGAGCGCCGCAGGGTACAAGAAGGCCGTGCTCGCGCCGTTCATGGTGGTCGCGGGCGACCACGCGAACAACGACATGGCAGACGAGACCGACCCCGACAGCTGGGCTGCAAAGTTCGTGGCCGCTGGCTTCGAAGTGACGTGCCTGCTCCAGGGTCTGGGACAGAACGCCGCGGTCGACGACATCTACGTCTCGCACGTGGACGACGCCATCGCCAAGCTGTAAACTCGCCGCGCACGGGGGCGCCGGTCGCGTCCCCGTGCAACGGGCATGCGCCTTCCCCGACCGACGGCGCGGGCCCGTTGCATTCGCATCCCGCCCGCCCACCGCACGGCGCGGGCGGTCGAAGCGATTGAAAGGAACCCCCTCCATGTTGAAGAAAACCCTCGCCTTCGCCCTGTCAGCGGCGCTTTTCGCGTTCTCGCTCGCCGGCTGCGGCGGAAATTCAATCGACAGCGCAAAGGCAAGCGATGCCGATTCCCAGGAAAAGACCGAACAGGCGGCCGATGCGCCCGAGGGCGCAAGCGCTGCCCCCATCACCGCCGACAAGGTGGCCGACGGCACCTATCCGATCACCGTAGATTCCAGCTCGAACATGTTCAGGATTGTGGACGCCCAGCTCATCGTGGAAAACGGCTCCATGCACTGCGTGATGACACTTTCCGGCACGGGCTACGGCAAGCTCTTCATGGGCACGGGTGACGAGGCTGCCGCCGCGAGCGAGGCCGACTTCATCCCCTATATGGAAAACGCGGAAGGCAAGTACACCTACGACGTGCCCGTTGAAGCGCTCGACGAGGACACCGCCTGCGCCGCGTGGAGCATTAAAAGGGAGCGGTGGTACGACCGCACGCTCGTGTTCGAATCTGCCGGCGTCGATCTGCGCGCCGACGCACTGAAGTAACGCCATGCGGTCGATTCTTCCCAAGGGGGAAAACAGGAAGCGCCGCAGCATCACGGCGCGCGCGTTCGCCTGCGTTCTCGTCGCCCTGCTCGCGTTTCCCTTCGCGGGGTGCAGTGCGAGCCCGAACGCGACCGGTGGCACGGCGGGCTCTCAGGAATACACTGTGAGCGTCTCGCTTTCCGGGGGGTCAGGACGCGCAAGCATCGCCTCACCCACCACAATTGTGAAGGATGGCGACACCTACACCGCGACCATCACCTGGTCGAGTTCGAACTACGACAAGATGACCGTCGACGGCGTGGACTACGCGCCCGTAAACGACGGCGGCAACTCCACGTTCGAGATACCCGTCACGCTCGACGAGGACATCGCCGTGTCGGCCGAGACCGTCGCCATGTCGACGCCGCACACCATCGACTACACGCTCCACTTCGACTCATCCACCATGAAGGAGAAAACGGGCGACGATGCAAGCGGCGGCTCCCCTGCGGGAACGGCTTCAAGCGCCGTGGCCGACTTCCACAACGCCGATTTGGGCTGCGGCTGGGAGCCGACGGGGGCGCTTCAGCTTGAATACGCCAAGCACTTCACTGTCGACGAGTTCGAAGGCGGCCTGCGGCTTATCTGCGTTTCGAACGGGGAGCGCTACCTCGTGGTGCCGCAAGATGCGAAGGTACCTGATGGGTTGAGCTCCGACATCGCGGTCATAAGGCGCCCCGCCGACAAGGTGTACCTCGTGTCGTCGGCGACGATGTGCCTGGTCGACGCGCTCGATGCGAACGACAATATCATCATGTCGGGCACGAAGGCCGACGATTGCTCGGTCGCGGGCTTCAAAAGCGCGCTCGAAAGTGGGGCGATCGCCTACGGCGGCAAGTACAGCGCGCCCGACTACGAGCGAATATCGGCCTCGGGCTGCACGCTCGCCATCGAGAACACTATGATCAACCACACGCCCGATGTGAAGGAAAAGCTGCAGAAGCTCGGGCTCGTCGTGCTCACCGAACAGTCGTCGAGCGAACCCGAAGCACTCGGGCGCGTCGAGTGGATTAAACTTTTCGGCGTCCTGTTCGACAAGGAAGACGAGGCCGCGCACCTGTTCAACGAGCAGAAGGCCCGCGTCGAGCAAACGTCGGGGCTGGCGTCGTCAGGTAAAACCGTGGCGTATTTCTACATTAACTCGAACGGGGCCGCCGTCACGCGGCGGGCGGGCGACTACGGGGCGCAGATGATCGAGCTTGCAGGCGGCAGCTACGCGCTCGATGACGCGCAGACGGCGTCGACGTCAGGTTCGTCAGTAACGCTCGAAATGGAGCGCTTCTACGCGACGGCGAAGGATGCCGACATCATCGTCTACAACGGCACCATCGACGAATCGGTTGCCACCTTGAAAGACTTCGTAGGCAAAAACGCGCTATTGTCGCAGTTCAAAGCCGTAAAGAACGGCAACGTATGGGTCACAAGCGCCGACATGTACCAGCAGATGACTTCTACCGCCGACATTATCGACGAGCTGCACGGGGCGTTCACCGGCGATGACGCGAGCGACTTCCATTATCTGAGGAAGCTTGGCTAGCGTCATGAGAAGCCGGCTTTCCATGACATACGACGAATCGGGGCGTGCCGCGCGGTGTCGCGTCGTGACGGCGCTGCTCGCTGTTGTCCTCATCGTGCTCGTCGGGGCCAACCTGTGCATCGGGAGCGTGCTCGTGCCCGCAGACCACATCCCCGGCATCCTTTCGGGCGGCGCGGCCAATTCCATGGAAAGCCAAGTCATCTGGGAGATTCGCCTGCCGCGCGTGCTTTCAGCCGTGCTTCTCGGCGGGGCACTTTCGCTCTCCGGGTTCCTGCTGCAGACGTTTTTCAACAACCCCATCGCCGACCCGTTCATCTTGGGCGTCTCCTCGGGCGCAAAGTTCGTCGTCGCGCTTACGATGATCGTGCTTCTGGGCGCGAACCAGGCCATGTCCTCGCCGGCCATGGTGGCCGCAGCGTTTCTGGGATCGCTTATCACCATCGGTTTCGTGCTCCTCATCGCACGGCGCATAAGTTCCATGGCCATGCTCATCGTGGCGGGCGTCATGGTGGGATACATCTGCTCGGCGGCGACGAACTTTCTCATCGCCTTCGCCGACGACCAGTCCATCGTGAACCTGCACAACTGGTCTTTGGGTAGCTTCTCGGGTTCGAGCTGGGACGACATCGCGGTCATCGCGGTCGTGGTGATCACCGTGAGCGCATGCGTATTCGCGATATCGAAGCCCCTTTCCGCCTTCCAGCTGGGAGAAGCCTACGCGAAAAGCGTCGGCGTGAACGTCGCACGCTTCCGCGTGGTGCTCGTCCTTCTAGCGAGCATGCTCTCCGCCTGCGTGACCGCGTTCGCTGGTCCGGTGTCGTTCGTAGGCATCGCGGTTCCGCATCTCGTTAAGTCGGCGCTGAAGTCGTCGAAGCCCATCCGCGTGATTCCTGCGTGCTTCTTGGGAGGCGCCATCTTCTGCGCGGGCTGCGATTTGATCGCGCGCACGCTGTTCTCCCCCGTCGAGCTTTCCATCAGCGCCGTCACCGCCATCTTCGGCGCGCCAGTGGTTATCGCACTCATGTTGAAGAAGCGGGTGAGGTAGATGGGGGAATTCGTACCGCGGCCCAAAACGCTCGGAGGGGACATTCCATGCTTAGACAGTCCTAAGCTCGCACGAAAGCGCCAGAAGGCACTTTCGGCTTGTGCGGAACTGCGCACGAAACGCCTCCTCCGAGCGGAGTCGAACCTCGAAACCCCGGTCGAAACGCAGGCTGACGGAGTGCCGCTTTTCCGCATAAGCGACCTGTCGGCGGGCTACGACAAGAAGGTCGTAGTCGAAGGCGTCGATCTGGAGGTTCGCGCGGGCGACGTCGTGGCGCTCATCGGGCCGAACGGCTCGGGCAAGTCGACCATCTTGAAAACCATCACACGCCATCTGGCACCGCTTGCCGGCGCGGCCGATCTCGACGGGCGGGAGATTTCCCGATGGAAGACGGCGGAGTTCGCAAGGAACCTTGCCGTTATGCTGACAGATCGCCCCCGGACCGAGCTCCTCACCTGCCGCGATATCGTAGAGGCGGGAAGGCACCCCTACACCGGGCAAATGGGAACACTCTCGCCCGACGACCATAGTCGGGTCGATGAGGCCATGAAAACCGCACATGTGGAAGGGCTCGCCGAGCGCGACTTCATGCAGATAAGCGACGGGCAACGCCAGCGCGTCATGCTCGCACGCGCCATCGCGCAGGATCCGCGTGTGCTCGTGCTCGACGAGCCCACGTCGTATCTCGATATCCGCTACCAGATCGACCTGCTGCGAATACTTCGCCACCTTGCGAAATCGCGGAATGTGGCTGTCATCATGTCCATCCACGAACTCGAGCTCGCGCAGAAAAGCGCCGACAAGGTGATTTGCGTGAAGGACGGCCGGGTCTTCCGCGCCGGCGCACCCGAGGACATATTCACGCGCGAGACGATTGGCGAGCTCTACGGCCTTAAACATGGCACCTTCAACGAGCGCTTCGGCAGCGTGGAAATTGGGCGCCCACACGGCGATGCGCACACGTTCGTCATCGCCGGCGCAGGTACGGGGTCAGCTGTGTTTCGCCAGCTCATCCGGCAGGGCAAGGCGTTCTACGCGGGCGTTCTGCACGAAGGGGACATCGACTGCGAGCTTGCGCGCGACCTGGCGACGGAATGCGTGGCCGAGCGCGCCTTCGAGCCGATCGGGGATAAAACCATAGCCCGCGCCAAAGAGCTCCTCGTCCACTGCGCGCGTCTTATCGTGTGCCCCGCCGCCTTCGGCACCCTAAACGCCCGCAACGCAGAGCTCGTCGAGTTCGCACGATCGCATGGTATCGAGGTCATGCAAGCGTGCGAAGGCGCATCGCAGGATTCCAATGGATACGCCTAGGCGCGGTCCAAGAAATCGTCCGCATCCCCATCTGACACTATTTCACCGCAACTTAGAAGGTGTCGGCGTATAACGCTTCACCCCAAATTAAATTGATTCGTTGAATAGACACATTCCAAATCTTTAGGCTTCGTTTAATCTACAAGTGGGTATTATCACACATTAAGCACACGTGAAAGGATATACCCATGTCGCTTACACAGTCAGCAGAGCGTGCAGCGCTTAACAAGCTCATCGATTATCTCGACGACAACCCGCAAGAAAACATCGACAAAATCATGGATCTCGTGAACAAGCTGGTCCCCAATCGCGTATTTCCTGTACAGCGAGAGGCATTCACCAATGTCATCAAGAGCCGCGGCAATTGGTATGACCTGATCATGCGTGTGTTCAGCCTTAATCCCCAGATGCGAACCAAGCTGCTTAAGACCCTCATTGTCGACGCCAACCTGCTTGCTTGGCCAGAGCAGGAAAAGAACCGCGAAAAGTACCAGTGCAACGTTCCGTGGGCCATCCTGCTCGATCCCACGAGCGCCTGCAACCTGCATTGCACGGGCTGCTGGGCCGCTGAGTACGGCTACAAGCAGAATCTCTCGTTCGAAGACATCGACTCTATCGTTACGCAGGGCAAAGAGCTCGGTACGCATATCTACATCTATACCGGCGGCGAGCCGCTCGTCCGCAAGCACGACCTGATCAGAATTTGCGAAAAACATCAGGACTGCGTGTTTCTCTGCTTTACCAACTCCACGCTGATCGACGAGGCCTTCTGCGACGACATGATTCGCGTAGGTAATTTTGTCCCCGCCATCAGCGCCGAGGGCAATGAGCACACAACCGACGCCCGTCGCGGCGAAGGTACCTACGCAAAGATCGAGCACGCCATGAAACTCCTGCGCGAGCGCGACTTACCTTTTGGTATCTCCACCTGTTGGACCAGCGCCAATGCCGATACGGTTGCTACCGAGGAGAACATGGACTGGATGATCGGCGAGGGAGCACTCTTCTGCTGGTACTTCCACTTTATGCCGGTTGGCCGCAATGCAACCTCCGAGCTCATGCCCACGCCCGAGCAGCGCGAGCACATGTATCACTTTATCCGCGAAATGCGTGAGAAGAAGCCGCTGTTTACGCTCGACTTCCAAAACGACGGCGAGTTTGTAGGCGGATGTATCGCCGGTGGAAGATACCAAAGGGGCGGCCGCCCCCCCCCCCCCCCCCCGCCGCTACCTGCACATCAACGCCGCCGGAGACGTGGAGCCGTGCGTGTTCATCCACTACTCAAACGCCAACATCCACGATGTGAGCTTACTCGACGCGCTGCGCTCTCCCCTCTTTATGAAGTACTACGAGAACATGCCGTTCAACGACAACTACCTCAAACCATGCCCCATGCTCGAGAATCCCGACGTGCTACCCAAAATGGTTGCCGAGAGTGGCGCAATGAGCACCGATCTTATCGAGAAGGAGTCACCCGAGCAGCTGCGCGAAAAGACCCAGGCTGCCGCCGAGGCATGGTCACCTTTCGCCGACCGCATCTGGAACGACTCCGACGATCCGCTATACGCCAAGCGTCACGAGGATAAGTCACAGGGTATGGCCGATAGCGACATGCACAAGTTCGAAAAGCAGGGCCGCACGCTCAAAAACGGCGATTAATGCTGTTCTACACGGCAAACGCTCAGAAATGAAGCGGAGCAGTCTCGAGGCTCATCTTCGAGGCTGCTCCGCCTTACCATCAAAACAGTTTTACTAAGTTGCGGTGAAATAGGGACTAGATCGGCCTTCCAATAACCAAACGATCCCTATTCCACCGCAACTTCTTTAAGTTGTTGAATTATCGATGCTATTCGAAGCGAGATTCCAGGCTCGACAGGCCGTTGAGTGTGAGGTCGTTGGCAACCTCCGAGACGCGCTCGATAGGAACCGAGCCATCAGACAATGCCCACGTGCGATAGATACCGATAATACCCGACAGCAAAAACGCCAGATAGTAGTCGAACATCTCGTCCTTGAGACCTTGGGGCAGCAGATCGCGCTCGGCAATCTCGTGCTCGAGCGGCGCACGAAGACGAGCCATAAAATCATCGAGCGGAATGTTCTCGATCAGCTGACGATTGAGCACCAAATTGTTGCACAGTGCCTCGTTAACGGTTTTAAAGAAGGTCGCCGCCGCGCCAAGAGCGCGCTCGTTGGTGTCGCCGTCCATTGAAGCAAGCGTTTTCTCGACCGAGTCGACAATCATCTCCACCACATCGACGGCAATGGCATCGAGCAGGCCGTCAACCGTGCCAAAGTGCACGTAGAAGGTTTTGCGGTCGACATTGGCCTCGCGCGCGATGGCACTCACCGTAATGTCTGCCAGCGGCTTTTCCATGAGCAGGCGCTCGAAAGCGGAAAGGATGGCATTACGGCTGCGAACGATGCGACGATCAAGACGCGGTTTGCTGGTTGCCATGGGCGTGTCCCTTCGATATGCGAGCATTCATCAACAGATGAGAGATAATCTACGTAAGAGGATTATCCCCCATACAGCACAAATATGCCCCGCATCATGAAGAACGCACGACTGCCCTACTGCGACTTAGGGTGCTTCTTCTTATTGAGTGCCGACGGAGATACGCGAATACCATCGCCTGTCTGGCGCACATAGGCTTTATGAGCCGGCTTAGCGGTCCCAGAAGCCTTCTGAGCGCGCTTCTTGGGATCAACGGTAACAGCATTCGTGGGGTGCGGCATAGTGGGCGCAGAGGTCGTCTGAGGCGTGCGGCCGAGCTTGCGCATCACACGATCCCAGCGCGCATGGATGCTCTCGTTGTGGGCACTCTTAAGGCCCAGCAGGGGCGCAGCCAAAATGGTCGGCGCAATAAACGTAATGAGGCGCCACAGCAGATAGCCAGCGGTCGAAGCCGACCCAAAGAAATGACCCAAGAACAATGCAAAGCCGCCCTCAGCGCCACCAGTTCCACCGGGCAGGGGGACCGCAGAGCTCAGCAGCTGGACAAAGGCGCTCGCGGCCATGACCGAGAAAAAGTCGACCTCGTGGTGGCCAAAGGCAAGCATCAGGAAATACGGCACGAGGTAGAAAAACGCGAGTTGCAGCATGGTGATGACCACCGTGAGCAGCATGGAAGAAAAATGTCCGGCTGAAAGCTTGAACTTCTCGGAGAAGGAGTAGATCTCGCCATCGACAAACGTGCGCCATCCCTCGATCTTAGTGGCCGAGACACCAATGCGCTCAAGCCAATTGATGATGCAATGGGCGACGCGCGTGACGGTCTTAGGCATGAGCGCGACGGCGAAGATGCCCAGCAAGATGCAGCAGTGCCCACCAAAGCTAAAGACACACAGCAGCGTCATGTCGCCATAGCGCTCGGCAAAAAACGGCATGCGAGCAAGCAGTAGGATAGCGCCCCAGGCAACGAGGCCAAACTGATACACGATAAAGCGCGTGAACTGCGTGGCGCCAGCCTCGCCGACATTTTGGCCCGCCTTGGTCAGGCGGTAGATCTGGGCGGGAGTCGAGCCCATCATCATGGGCGTCAGGTTGCCAAAGAAGATGCCGCTCGCCTCGACCGAAATGAGGTCGCGAATACCGACGGGTGAATATGGGTCGAGCCAGACGGCGATCGCATAGGCCACAATGCCAAAGAACAGATACATGAACATGCAGAGACACGCGACAACGAGCCAGGGCGCCTGGACGCTCGACATAGCGGCCCAGAACTGCCCCATCTGCCCGGTTACCACCAGATAGACGATATAACCCACCAGCACGACGCCGATAAAGATGGCGCCGCGGCGTGCACTCTTATTGTCATCTCCGCCCGAGGCCTCAACCTCGACCTGGGGCTTAGACGTATGCTGAGAGGACTCCGTCATGAGACTCCTTCTAACAGTCAAAATATCTTGGATATTGTACCCGTAAGGGCCATAGGCAGAACGCAAAGCTCTGGTTCAAACGGGAATTGCAGACGGTTGTTTGATAACAAAAAACCCGGACTTCCACGGGAAGTCCGGGTATCAGATGCGTGGTAGCCCGTACCAGATTCGAACTGGTGATCTCCGCCTTGAGAGGGCGGCGTCCTAAACCGCTAGACGAACGGGCCACATGACATCTGCACTGCCGTGCTGCGAGGAAATATATTACGGGACAAATAACGTCAGCGCAAGAAGAAATTCCAAATTGCCGAAAAATTGTCGGCAGGTTATGGAACACGCAGGTAAACTGGGTAGCTAATTCAAGTTGAGATGGACCAAAAGAGCTTCGCGATCGTTGGGAATGTTGTCTTCGATCACGGCGTCGAGGGCGGAGTTGAGAAGCTGACCCAGTTCCGGCCCGGGCTTGACTCCGGCACGGATCAGGTCGCCGCCGTTGATGGCGAGCATCTTGAGCGTATAGGGCTCCCCTGCCTTCAGCAGCTCGTGCGCCATCGCGCGCATCTCCTCAATCGTCTCAACGTAATAGAAGCACGACGGGGCCTTGCCAAGCGTATCGGCGCGTTTAAGGTCCATAAGCTCGTCAATCAAACGCGACGTGTCGATGCCCTCGCCAGAAAGCAAGCGCATCATATTGAGCAGGCAGGATCGCTCGGGACGCAGCGGTTTATCGTGATATTTGATGAGCAGGCACACGTCGCGCACCAGGTCGTGCGAGAGAGCCAGGCGATCCATAATGACGCGCGCTTTCTTGGCGCCGAGCTCGGGATGACCGTAGAAGTGTCCGCTGCCGGCGTGATCGACCGTAAAGCACTCGGGCTTGGAGACATCGTGCAAAAACGCCGCCCACATAAGGCTCGACGATGGCGCGACGCCGTCGCACAGCGCCAGCTCCCCTGCCACCGTCAGCACACGGGCGATATGCTCGTAGACGTTAAACGCATGGTAGACACTTCGCTGATCAAACCCGCGA
The DNA here is from genome assembly GCA_900551635.1 of uncultured Collinsella sp. Taxonomy (GTDB): domain Bacteria; phylum Actinomycetota; class Coriobacteriia; order Coriobacteriales; family Coriobacteriaceae; genus Collinsella. The sequence continues at coordinate 10,200 of URWQ01000018.1, forward strand.
CCCGCTGCCAACTCGGGCACAGCGGCACAGATGAGCTCGGGATAGCGAAGCATCGCGTCTCCCCCATGACCGGTCGAAAGAATGCCCTCGAGCTCAATACCCACACGCTCGCGCGCCACGGCATCGAGCAGCGGCGCGCACTCGGCAAGCGCACGCTTAGTCTCGGGCTCAATCATAAAGTCCAGGCGGCAGGCAAAGCGCACCGCGCGCAGCATGCGCAGTGCATCCTCATTAAAGCGACGCTTGGGATCGCCGACAGCACGAATCAGCTTGCGCTCCAAGTCACCCTGGCCGTCGTAGCGGTCGACAAGACCGCGCTCGGGATGCCAGGCCATGGCGTTGACGGTAAAGTCGCGGCGCGCCAGATCGTCCTCGAGCGAGGCGGCACGCTCCACACTCTGGGGATGGCGCCCATCGGTGTAAAAGCCATCCAGGCGGTACGTGGTGACCTCGATACGCTCGCCATCGGAAATAGCCGTGATTCCGCCAAATTTAATGCCCGACTCCACGACCGCGATATCAGCGGCCTCGAGCGCCGCTTTGGACTCCTGCCACAGGCCGCTACAGCACATATCAACATCGTGGCTGGGGCGCCCCATCAGGGCGTCGCGCACCCAACCGCCTACGTACCAAGCCTCAAGACCAGCCGCCTCAAGCGCGCGCAGGACGCGCAGGGAGGCATCAGACGGTTGCGTACCGTTGAGCGAAACATTGCACATGCCTATGGCCTCCTGCACTTTTGAGCGTTAATCGAGGGTTCTCAAGAAGTCTAACAAGAAACGAGAAAGCGCGCACACGCAATCGCGTCATCGATTCGATAAAACGAGACAGCAGACGCCATATGCGTTCAGTGCACAAAAAACACCCGCCTCGGAAATCCAAAGCGGGTGTTCGGCAACGAAGTATCGATGCGGCTAGCAGACCTGGCGAACCTCGATGTGCTTCTTATATTCGTCAACCTTGGCAAAATCGCCCAAACCGGGGCACTCGACCACGTTGGCGCCGGTGGCCATCGACAGACGGAGAGCTTCCTCAACGCGCTCGGGGGCGTCATGCCACACGGACAGGAAGGCAGCGAGCGAGGAATCGCCGGCGCACACCGTCGACAGCAGCTTGACGTCGAAGGTGCGGTTGGCAAACCAGATATGCTCGCCGTTGGAGAAGTACGCGCCGTCGCCACCAAGGGTCAGCAGCACGTTCTTGGCGCCCTTGGCGTGCAGCTCGGCCATAGCGCCCTTGACAGACTCGTCGTCGCCACCGCTCACCTTAATGCCAAAGATATCGAGCAGCTCGTCGTCATTGGGCTTGATCAGCAGCGGCTCCATGGCAATGAGGTCTGCCAGCTGATGGCTCGAGATGTCGAGGACGAACTCGGCACCCTTGGCCTTGACGCGGCGCAGAACCTCGGCCAGGAAGCCCTCGGAAGTGTTGGGAGGCAGCGAGCCGCTGATGACCAGGCAGGTCATGTCATCGAGCGAATCGATAAGGTCAAACATCTCCTGCTCGTTAACCTCGTTGATGGCGGCACCGGCGTTGACGATGTTGTACTCAGTGTCGGGGCCGGCATTAAGGAACACGTTGACGCGCGTGATGCCGTCGGTCCACACGGGCTTGACGGGCACGCCCAGGGCCTCGGCGCCCTTAACGATAAACTCGCCCGAGAAACCGGCGAAAAAGCCCAGGATCGTGGTGTCGACACCGTAGTGGTCAAGCGTAAACGAGACGTTGAGGCCCTTGCCGTTGGGCGTGTAGACGGCGTTGCGGGTACGCGTGACGGTGTTGGCGTCAAGACCGTCGCAGGCGATGTTGTAGTCAATGGCGGGATTTGCAGTGAGCGTGTAAATCATGAATGTTCCTTTCACGAAGCAACGTGTTAATGAAAGTATATTCCACGCATAGACAAAAGGCTAGGACAACTCGGTGAACGGTGTGGAAGCGATGAAGTACGGCAGGACACGTCTCCCCCATGGCGGAACAAAAAAGGCGCCCCGGCCGAAACCGGGGCGCCGCATGCGCACGAATATGTCGCGTTTCGATTACTGACGATCGAGCTTGCGGACAGCAACGCGCTTGCTGTACTCATCGACGTGACCGAAGTCGCCGATGCCGACGGACTCGGCAACGTTGGCGCCGGTGGCCATAGCGAGCTTCATGGCCTCCTCGACGTTGTCGCGATCCCTGTACCACTTGTGCAGGAACGCAGCGAGGGTGCAGTCGCCGGCGCAGACGGAAGAAACCAGCTTGATGTTGAACTCACGCTTGGCGTACCAGATGTCCTCGCCGTTGGAGAAGTAAGCGTCGCCGCGGCTACCACGGGTGAGCAGCACGTTCTGAACGCCAGCGTCGTGAGCCATCTTCATGGCGACGCGAACCTCGTCGTCGGTGTCGACCGGCACGCCGAAGATGGCCTTCATCTCGTGATGGTTCGGCTTGATGAGCAGCGGCTTCTTGTGAGCGAGCTCCTTGAGCTTGTCGGAGGACAGGTCCAAGACGACGTCGGCGCCACGAGCCTGAGCGTGCTCCATGACCTGAGCCAGGAAGTCGGGCGTAGCTTTGGGAGGAACGGAGCCGGAGACGATCAGGCACTCAAGATCGCCCGCGGTATCCAGGATGTTGTAGAGCTCCTCCTGGTGCTGCGGCGTAATAGGAGCACCCGGGTTCAGGATGCCGTACTCGTGCTGGCCATCGTTGACGTAGGTGTTAATGCGCGTGATACCGTCGGTCCAGACCGGGCGGCAGAGGCAACCCAGGTTCATGACCTCCTCGACGATGAACTTGCCCGTGAAGCCGGCGAAGAAGCCGAGCGCGACGGTGTCGACGCCCATCTTCTTAAAGGCGAAGGACACGTCGAGGCCCTTGCCGTTAGCCGGTGCGGACGTTCTCGTCGGGCTCGAGCGGAGAGCTCGAAACCGTCATGTCGACAGCCGGGTTAGCGGTTAGCGTGTAGAACATTTACAGTACCCCCTGTATATGTGAGGGCCGCGTGGCCGGCCCATTCCAACCACGCGGTTACCTCTGATACCAAATTAACGAGCTGCGGACTCGAGCAGTGCCTTGACCTCGGCGGCGGTGTTGCAGGCGAGCGCCTTCTCGGCGAGCTCG
>URWQ01000019.1 GCA_900551635.1 uncultured Collinsella sp.
TCGCTTGCAAAGTTACTTTGGACTTGAAGTGGCACAATGTGGTCCGAATGGGGAAAGTGTATAAGACAACAATGCACCATACTGCTGGTATTCAGCGGTATGGCGCATTGCTGTAATCTTCGTATGTTATATCAAATGGGGAACTGGCGGGCTGTTATGGGGTACAGTTCAGTTGCCGGGCTTTTTGGATGGCATTGTCGATGGATTTGCGGTATTCCCGGTTCTCTCTTGTCGCACCTTGCGCACACACGTCGTTGCGGTGCTTGTCGTAATATGACTTGGATATGCCGCAACGTTGCAGGAAATCTTCTGCCCACTGTTTTCCACGCTCACGCGGCTTGATGGTCTGCGATACGGACAATACCATGTAGCAGATGCGCAGGTTTTCTTTCGGACGCACGTAGGCTGGCTGCACAGTTGGCTTCAGGTTCATGAAGTTCACGAAGTCCGAGCCGGAGAGATGCCTGAACTGATAATCGTTACACACCTCGTAGATGAACAGGCACAGGGCGAGGTCAACGGTGTCCATCCATACGGATGTGTCTTTGAACAGTGTTCCGTCACTCATGCGTGTCCTCCTTCATCCGTCTTATGTCGCTGATGATGCTTTCCATGATTTTCGTGATGTGCATTATTTCGCAGGCTTCCGCCGAACGTATCTGCCAGGTGCTGAACGAGGAAAGCACGGTTACGAATCCGGCTAATCCCGTCAAGGAAGTGAAGAATGGCGATATCGATTTCGACCATGTCACCTTCCGTTATTCCGCCACTTCCGAAAAGCCGGTGCTTGACGATATTGATTTGAAGATTCGTTCCGGCATGACCATCGGCATCGTCGGCGGCACCGGTTCCGCAAAGTCCAGTCTGGTGCAGCTTGTGCCACGTTTGTATGACGTGACCGCAGGTTCGCTGAAGGTCGGCGGCGTGGATGTGCGTGATTACGATTTGGAAGTATTGCGTGATCAGGTTGCCATGGTGTTGCAAAAGAACGTGCTCTTCTCCGGAACCATTGCCGAAAACCTGCGTTGGGGCAATCCAAACGCCACTGATGAAGAGATTCGCCACGCGTGCCAGCTTGCGCAGGCTGACGGCTTCATTCAGGAATTCCCCGACAAGTACGATACGTACATCGAACAGGGCGGTACCAACGTTTCCGGCGGCCAGCGCCAGCGTCTGTGCATTGCGCGTGCGTTGCTGAAAAAGCCGAAAATCCTGATCCTCGACGATTCCACATCCGCGGTCGACACCAAAACCGATCAGCTGATTCGTACCGCATTCCATCATGAGATTCCCGACACCACGAAGATCATCATCGCCCAGCGTGTGGCCTCTGTGCAGGAATCCGACATGATTCTCGTCATGGACCACGGCCGCATCATGGCAGCCGGCACGCATGAACAACTGCTCGAAAACTGCGACGAATACCGTTCCATCTACGAATCGCAAACCAAGAATCAGGCTCAACCTGAGGAACTGCAGTGAAAGGAGGCAACAGATGACTGAACAAACTTCCGCATTGAAATCCAAGGAAAACAACAACGTGGCCAGCAAACAGCCGAAGCCACCAATGCAGAAAGCCGCACCGGGCACCACCAAGCGTATTTTCGGCTACATCTTCCAATACAAGTGGCGCGTGGCACTCGTAGTAGTGTGCATTCTTGTCGGAGCCGCAGCGCAGGCCGGATCGTCACTGTTCCTACAGTCGCTGATCGACACCTACATTCTGTCCATGGTTGGTGCCACCAACCCTGACTGGATGCCGCTGTTGCGTGCGCTGACACTCATGGCATGCCTGTATGCAGCCGGCATTTTCTGCAGCTGGCTATGGCAGTGGATCATCGTCGCCGTGGAACAGGGCACGTTGAAGAAGATCCGCGACGACATGTTCGCTCACCAGCAGACCTTGCCGATCCGTTACTTTGATACCACCGAACACGGTGACATCATGAGCCGTTACACCAACGACACCGACACATTGCGCCAGGCCATCAGCCAATCGTTCCCGCAAATGTTCTCGTCCGCGGTGTCCGCGCTTGCGGCGCTCGTGTCGATGCTGTGGCTGTCGGTGCCCGTCACCATTTTTGTGCTCGCATTCACCGTGATCCTGTTCGTGGTGGTGCGCAAGGTCGTTTCCCGTTCCGGACGCTACTTTGTCAAGCAGCAGATCGCCATCGGCGATGTGAACGCATTCGTGGAAGAAGCGGTCAACGGCCAGAAGGTCATCAAGGTCTTCAACCATGAGGACGCCACCCAGAAGACCTTCGACGAGAAGAACGAGGAACTGTACAAGGCCTCCGCCGAAGCGAACACCTGGGGCAACGTGACCATGCCCGTCGTAGGCAACATGGGCTACATCCTCTACATTCTGCTCTCCATCGTCGGCGGATTCATGGCGCTCTCCGGCATGGGCAACTTCGGTCTCGCCGGCGCGGGCAAGCTCACCCTCGGCGCCCTCATCTCCCTGCTCACCCTGTCGCGCTCCTTCGTCAACCCGCTCGGCCAGGTCTCCATGCAGTTCAACATGGTGATGATGGCGCTCGCCGGCGCATCCCGCATCTTCCAGCTGATGGATGAGAAGCCCGAGGACGACGGTGGCTCCGTCACACTCGTCAACGTCGAGCTCGGCGAAGACGGCCGCACCATGACCGAAGTGGACCACGAAACCGGCCATTGGGCCTGGAAGCGTGAGGAAGGCGACGACGGCACCCGTTCCCTGAAGGCCGCGCAGTCGCTGAGCCCGAAGGCCGCGGAAGTGGCGAGGAAGGCGCGCGAGAACGCGATCACCTCGCCGGACGGGCGCCTGACCCTGCTGCAGGGCGACGTGCGTTTCACCGACGTGACCTTCGGCTACAACCCGGACAAGCCCGTGCTGCACGACATCACCTGGTTCGCCAAGCCCGGCCAGAAGGTCGCGCTCGTCGGCGCCACCGGTGCCGGCAAGACCACGGTGACCAACCTGATCAACCGCTTCTACGACATCCAGGAAGGCATGATCCTGTATGACGGCATCTCCGTCAAGGGCATCCGCAAGCCCGACCTGCGCAAGTCGCTCGGCATCGTGCTGCAGGACGTGAACCTGTTCACCGGCACCGTGATGGACAACATCCGCTATGGCAAGCTCGACGCCACCGACGAGGAGTGCATCGCCGCCGCTAAGCTCACCAACGCGGACAGCTTCATCCGCATGCTGCCCAACGGCTACCAGACCGTGCTCGAAGGCGACGGCTCCGGTCTGTCCCAAGGCCAGCGCCAGCTGATCTCCATCGCACGCGCCGCAGTGGCAGACCCGCCGGCCATGATCCTTGATGAGGCCACCTCATCCATCGACACCCGCACCGAGGAAGTGGTGCAGGCCGGCATGGACAACCTCATGAAGGGACGCACCGTGTTCGTGATCGCGCACCGCCTGTCCACCGTGCGCAACTCCGACGCGATCATCTGCCTGGACCACGGCCGGATCATCGAGCGCGGTAACCACGACGAGCTGATCGCCAAGCGCGGATATTACTACCAACTCTACACCGGAGCGTTTGAGCTGGAGTAGTTCGGCCCGCCGAGATGGCCGTTTTGCCGCTCGTTCGTCGGGCATGACCCTAGGTCAATGCCCTCTTCTTTCGGGGCAAATCGACTCATCTCAACGACCCAAACACAATGCGCCGTAACGTATAAAGCCTCCGCAGCACATAAGAGCTGCGGAGGCTTTTGTATGCCCTCTGTTACAAGATTACCGTTCCTCGCGTTGCAGCCCGGCTGCCTCGGCTGTCTTTACGCAGTTCTTGTCGATGTACATGTTCTTGTCGGCCTGGGAAAAGAGCTCGCGCATCGTAGGCAGTTCATCAAAATCGCTGGAAAGCGCATAGCCCACCGCGTAGCTGATGGGCATATCGGGATGAGTCTCGGAATACTCGTTCACGTTCGCACGAACCCGAGCGAGACAGGACTCCACGGCAGCTCGATCGGCATCCCACAGCACCGCGATAAACTCATCGCCGCCGTCGCGACCCACGAAGCAGGTCTCGGACGACACACGCCCCAGCTGCCGGGCAAAAGAGCGGATGTATTCGTCGCCCTTCTCGTGACCAAAGCTGTTATTGACCGTATGCAGATTGTTAAGGTCGAAAACGCACACCGCAATGGGCGCCTCCGCGGAGACAGACTGCTCCTGCCCCAAGATCTCCTCGCACTTGTTCTTGTTGGGCAGTCCCGTGGCTTCGTCGAGATAGACTTTGCTCTGCAGCTCGCGATTGAGCGCGGCAGTTCGCACCGCGCGAACAAGTTCAACCGCAAAGGTCGCCACCAAGCCCATGATGTCGATGATCACCAGGCCCTCGAGATAGTTGAGCGCCGACGCCTTCTCCTGAGAGTAGTCCTCTGCGAGTCGCGTAGCATCGTCGCAAATGCCAAAGAACTCCTCGCTCATAGAGATGATGTCGGTGTTCTCATAGCCGACTTCGCGCACGCGGATGATCTCGGTGCAAAGCTCATCAAAATAATTAGCAAGCTCGGTCATTTTTGCCTGATACTCGTCGTCGTCGAGACGGACGAGGTTGAGGTCGTCACTTCCGTAACGCAAACCGTTGATGTATGAATCCACGGCTTTGAGCAGGTCATCTTGAGGCTGGCCCGCGTCCTCGAGCTTAACGATTCGCTGCGTGGTACCGCGCACCAGACCGGCGTAGTTGACCACGCGCGCCGTGCCCTGGATATCGGAGACGAGCAGCATAACATTGATGAAGAAGAAGATGAGAACTGCCGTGAGTACCATCATGAGCAGGCGCACCGCCTGGCTGGCCTTCTTGGCGACAGAAGTATTCACAAGTTCACTCCTCCAAACGGTAAAAGCGCAGGTAGCGCGCAGTGTGCCGAAATTCACGCGCGGACAACTCTACCATGATGGACCGAGAGCCTCAAACTTGATGCAGCCTATGGGGCGCAGCTTAATCGGGATATTCAATGAGCTACAAGACCTCTGCTATAAGTGCTCGGCGCCCATTTGTTTTATCGCTGCAGGTAGAAAGCGCGATGATGCGTGCATCGGGGCCAACGTCATCCATGTTCTCGTGCACCGCCGTCTGCGAGATATGCGCGAGCAGCGTCTGCATTGAGGCCTGGTCCAGGTTTCCCGGCCCAAAGATAATGTCATCACTCGCAGCAAACGAGCACACGGCAACAATGCGCAGGCGGAACGCCCCATCCTTTGTGTAGAGCGTGCCCGTGCGGTGCAGGTCAAAGAAGCCCCTGTCTAAAAACCGATCGACATCGCCAAACATCGCGCCGTTATCCATGTGGTGCGCATAGAGCAGATTGTAGGAATCGGTCATCGCGCGACTGTTGCGCGTATCCAAAAACACCGCTCCCGAAACCGCGGACTCCCCCAACACGTTTTTGTTGAGGTATTCCTGGTTATCTTTTCCCTGAACAAAGGGATAGTCGATGTTGGTGCCATCGATGGTAACCCATCCGACCACGTCGGGATTTTTGGCCATCAGTTCCTGCAGGCGTGCGCAATCGTTGGCCCCGGTGGGTTTGTAGTGCAGCAGCTCATCGCTGATGAACCCACCGTTCATAACGTTGTTTGTGTCCCACAGCGAATAGCCCCCGTACAGCAGCATGAGCAGCACGAGAAAGCCGGCAAACCACGTAAGCACGCGGTCGCCGGCTCTCGCCAGCCGAGCCATGCGTTTAAGCTCCATCGGCTGTAATCCTCGCTGTTTTAATGGCGGTTACGACGAGGACGGAAGAAGACCACGCCCATCACGGCAGCAAACGCGACGATTGCCGCATAGGGAACGACCGTCCGAATAACATCGGTGGGAACGGTAGCCTCTTTGGTGTTGGTAAAGGTCACCGTGGTGTCAGAAGTACCGATACCCTTCTCGGCAATAGAGTTACCTTCTGTCGAACTGGTGCCATCACCAATCTTGTACGACGTCTTATAACCTTCGCTATGATAATCCGCCTCAGTTACGGCGAATTTATCCTCCGATGAGAGACCGTAAAAGATGACGGATTCTCCGTTCTTAAGGCTCACGCTAATCGCAGTTCCCGACGCGGCCTTAACTTCGTTCGGGGTAGTAGTCCCGTCTTTCACAGTGGCGTACTTATAAGTCTCCCCGTCAGCGCCTTTAATCGTGACGGTAAAGTCAAAGTCCTTATTCTTGTCACCCTGGTTGCCGGCAACGACCTTTTTGATGGTCAACTTTTGGGTGACATATTTGTTCTCAAAGCCTGAGGTCTTGTCGCCCGATCCCGCCGCTGTGCTAAGAGTGCAGCCCTTAGCAACTAAGCCTGAGTCGCCATTTTCTACGTAAACATCCAGGAACAGTTCCTTATACTCAACGTCGTTGAGGCCATCCAGCTCTGGCGGCGTCTGCGTAATTTTGTATCGATAGATGCCCGGAGCCGCGAACTTTGAGGTATCAAGGCTGACGCTCATTGGGGCGGTTATTGTCTTAGTAACGCCGTCGGTATTATCTTCGCTAGAAAGACCTTTGGCAGAATAATTTACGGAAGACGGCGAAAGCGAAACGGCCCCTTCCACTCCAGCAGTAACGGGCATACCCGTGTTCGTAAGCTCGCTCGTCTCTGCCGGCGAGATCGAATACTTAAACTGCGCATTCGGCTCCACAGCATCCTTGTTCATGGTAAGCGTCGAGGTGATCGTAACCTTGTTGCCAGTTACCGGCAGATGCGGAGTAGTAGATCCCCCCTCCGCCCACGCGGGCGTGACAACTCCCACCAAAGCCAGCAGCATCGTGGCAGCCACAACTGCAAACGCCGCCAGTCGCCTCTTTCCAGTTTTCATGTTGTATCCTTCCTCTCGGGCACATGCCCTTAATAAAACCAATCTCCGTGCCTACAGGTTCGACCTGCGCAGCACGCTGATCACGTTGCCTTTGATCTGCGAACGGGCAATCGGCCCATACAGGCGGCTGTCATGCCCACCCTCGCGCAGATCGGCCAGCACAAAGAACTCATCCGCTGCCAGGTGTACGGGATAGTCCACAGCAGACTCGTAGCGCGGCGTCGGCGTGGTGATATCGCTTTCCACCACAACAGCCCCGTTAACCATGAGCTCGCCCGACTCGGTAATCGTGACCTCATCACCGGGGCGGGCAACCACGCGACCCAGGCGCTCTTCGCCATCCGCGGTGTATACCACCACGTCACCCTCGTTGAAGCCCTGGCTGAGCCTCCAGTAGAGCATGACGTCACCCGAACAGATACGCGGGGCCATCTCGCCGGTCGTGACCGCACCCACGCCCAGGACCACGCCAAAGAGCAGCCAGAGCGTCACGACAAAAAATGCCAGGCGCGCCAGAAAGCCCACGATATCTCGCCGGTCGTCTGCTTCCCTTAGATCTGGCGCCGCGTGTGCGCCTATCTTCGCGCTCGACACGATCGGGCACCCCGCGCCACAGGACCTCCCCCGCGGAGCGGCAGGTGTGGGCGCCCCGCCACCAGCATTGCTGGCGCCATGTCTTCTCATAGGCGCCCGCCCCTCCTGGAGCCGCGATGTAAACGCAGCGCAACCATGCCCGTGACCAGCAGCACGCCGGCGGCCAAAATCGCCAGGGCATAGATGGGATTGCGCGTGATACCCGTAGGCACTGCGACCTGTCGGGAATTGGTGGCCTTAGCTTCAACGGCAACGGTCACACGCGGACCGTTGAGCGTGCCGCTCGCACCCGTAAGCTCAGCGTGATAGCCCAACGAAGAGTAATCGTCTTCGCTCACGGTATAGGTCGCGTTGTAATCAAGCGTTTTAATCGAAACGGTCAGGCCGTCCTTAACGGCAAACGGCACGATCGCCCTGCCCTGGCCATCGGCCGTAAAGGCCGTCTTGTTTTCCACGGTTTCGGCCTGATCATTCGGTCGCGCCACGAGCGTATGGCTGCCCTGGGCAGGCGCATCCGAATACTCGATGGCGTAGGTCTGACCAGCCTTGAGACCCGTAAAGGTCACCGTCATCTTAAAGTAGGCACGCTTGTCGCCCATATTGCCCGTAACGCTCTTGGAAACCTTGAGCGTGTAGGTGCGCGGGGTGAATCGTGCGTATACGCATCCCGTATGGCGGTCCTTCACGTTGTACGTATAGGTGGGTGAAGACGACAGCAGCTCCGGGGCGTCTGGATTCGATAGGTCATACCAGCCCTCAAAGTGATAGCCCTCCTTGGGAGCGGCCACCGCCTCCACAAACGTGCCGTCATCCACAAAGTAGGCAACGCCCGATTTTTCGTACGCGTCGGCGTCCTTGCCCGAGCCATCCCCGGCATCGATAGAGCCCTTTGCCCCCTTAAGCTTGGAGCTGACCGTGCCGCCCGTCGTTACGTTGCTCCACGTGCCATCGGCATTTTTAAGCTGGGCAACAAAGGCCTGACGATACTTCCATTGCGCCACAAATGTCGCGCCCTGACTCTCAGGGATGTTTTCGACCGTTACCGTATCGCCCGCAGCGCCGGTATCAGGATTGACCTTCTTGCCCCTAATGGTAAGAGTGCCGGAATCCGTGGTGCCCTCGGGTGCCGTATGGGTCACGGTGTGCTCCGCGCTAAAACAAACGGCTTTTCCCGAGCCCGCGTACTCCCAGCCCATAAACTTCCAGCCGTCATTTTGTCCTTCGGCGGCATGGGAGGTATAGCTCGCTCCAGCGCCAGAAAGCTGCACGAAATCGCCCGTGGACTCATTGGACGGATCATAGTGATACGCTTTGCCGCCGTTCACATCGTATTGAACGCCTGCCTTGGAAAACACGAGGTGCACTTTATAGTGCTTTGTGACCTTGTCGACCCTAAAGTGATAGGTGCCATCGTTCAATTCGGTCCAGTGCGCCGCATCGTTCGCGGAATAGAACTCGCCGTTGACAAAAGCACCGATAAAGACTGCCCCGTCATCGCGCTTGGCATCGACCATAAAGTAGGAGTTCTTTTCCTGTTTACCTACGTAGTTTTTGGCATAGGTAAAGTCGGCGGTCTTGGTATCGGAGTTATAAAAATACGTTCCGCTTCCGTTGGGCGTCGTGTACGTCTCTATGCGATAGAACTCCCTAAACGAGATATTGTCGAGGAAGTTGCCGGTCGAATTGCTCCCGTTGGCCGTGTTGTAGGACACAAAAGCAAAGACGCTCTGGTTTTGGCCATCCGGAATGGTGTAGGTATAGTCGTAGTCGACCTTTTTATTGTACTCGAGCGCGTTGGAACCGTAGGAAGCCCACGCGTCGTTTTCGGACGCCATGATCCACACGCACCATTTTTCGGTATGTTCCGCATCGGCCGTCCATGAGAACGCGCTTCCGCTAGACGCACTGGCAAATCCACCCACTTTGTCAAATTTGGTCGAATACAGGATGATCTTTTTGCTGCAGCCCGATTGGGAAAAATTGGCCACATCCAAGCCGACATAGTTATCGACGCTTATTTGAATCCATTGAATAATTTGCTGGTACTGATCGAGTGCCTTTTGGCTGTCCTTATACGGCTCGTTTTCTTGCCGCGGACCGATGATAAGGGCCATGTCATCTCGACCCGAGCGGCCGCGGTGGTCGAGCCCCCACTCGTACTGTTTTCCCGGATCGGTTGTCACATATTGGTAGAGTGAGCTCGCCTCATGTGCGTTGAGCTCGGCTGCATAGTCACCATCGGAGGGTGTAAACGTAACAGAATGCCCAGCTGGGTCGATATAGTAGTCGTTCTGGGCAACGATCTCGATACGATGGTCTGTCTCGGTCGTGCGCCAATGGGGCGAGCACAGCGTAAACTTGCTGGTGCTCTTGTTCCCTAGATGTATATCGTCTTCAAAACTGCCGTTAGCAATGTTCGTATTCTCGTTCTTAAGATTCGAGGTCGAGAATGCATAGCGCGTGAGCGTTGTCATGGTCTCGGACGAGTTTTCCTGATACACCTTGGCAAAGTCGCTATAGATGTCACGCGTGCCCTGCTTTTCCACGTGAACGTCGTTGACCAGATTGCCAAACCACTCCCGGTATTGTTCGTTTGCCCCCGTAAGATTTGAATAGTAGCAAGTCAGTGCAAGCATCGTCTTTTCGGACGCTGCGGTATAGTCAGCCTGATAGGCAAACCCATCGTCTTGTTCGGGAAGATCTCGATAATAATGCGTGCTGTTGGTGCCAAAGGAGAACCAACCCTGTCCGTTAGAGCTTACGAGCCACACAGAAAGCGCAATGCGACCGTCGCTCTGCTCAAACGAGAAGTGGGATCCGTCGGCGCTGCTACCAGCAAAGCCGCCATTTGCAGCAAAGGGATCGCTGTAAACGGTGTACTGCTCAACGGTATTTCCCTGGGGCATCTTGCCCTGCGCCTTAAGCCAAGTCCGCAGCTGCATGAGCTGGTCTTGGCCTGCGCTGTTAACCGACAGATTCTCCTGTTGAGGACCCATCGTGAGCATCAGCACGTCGTGTTCGGTTGCGGCGCGATGGTTGAGGCCCCACTCGTACGTGGAGCCGCTCTGGGTGGAAAAGGTGGTGTAGGTTGATCCAGGCTCAAAATAGTTACCGGCACCCTGTGGCCTCAAATTCCATGCAAGCGCAAAATGATTACCGTTAGCTTCTTTGGTGTTCGTTTGGGGCTTGAGGAGCTGCGTAGGAAGCTCGACGCCCGTCATTTCACCGATTCTCTTGGCCGGAGAGGTCGTCGACCAACCAGTAGCTGGGCTAAGAAAGTTTGGGTTCGTTATAAGGTTGCCATCGTCACCGTACGCACGCGAGGGCAACCCCCCCCCGACCATAACGAACGCGCATAAGACCGCTGCCAACATCACAAAGGTGCGGCGCATCGACGCTATATGACCGAAAGGACCCTGCATGGGCGCATCCCCCCCCAGCCGCAGCCCGAGCTTTCGCGCAAGCTACACAAGTAGTACGTTTGAGTTTTTTGATTCTACAACCAGCCCAGGGCAAAAGCAAAATCATGCGTAACCGATTTGCAGTCATTTTTCGCATTGCGCAGGTAGGACACCAAAAGTGGCTAAAAAGGCCCCGTCCTAAATGAGCTAGTTGAGGAGTTGGGCCATGGCGTTGACGAATTTTTGGACTTGGAGGGTGGGCTCGAGCGGGTAGTGCAGAAAGACTGGCACCTCGCGGCCGCACAGGAACGGCACGCCCACAAAGGCCGGGTGCACCCCCGACCACGCTCCGCAGGTGAGCACCGCGTCACCCTTTTCCTCCGCCTCGTTAAAGAGCGCAAAGTCGAAGCTATCCACGTCGATCACGTCCACGCCGCCGTCGGCCAAAAGGTCGATGCGCAGGCCGTCCATGGCGTCGTTGCCGTGGCGCAGCACGCGCAGACGCATACCCTCCAAGTCGGCAACCGTGATGCGCGTCTTGCGCGCCAGCGGACTCGTGCGCGGTAGGTCGATATAAAACGGCACGTTGACAATGCGGAGCTTTTGACAGGTGTCGCCCCAGCGCGGTGTCGAAAAACTCGACTGCACCACATCCACCTCGCGGCCCAAGCTGCGCATGACGGTCTCACGCTCGTCATAGAGATCGCTCACCGGCACGATCTCAAATCGCAGCGACGGTTCCAGATCATGGATGCCCGACCACATCGACAGCGTTTGGCGCCCTGGGCACATCATTGACACGCCCAGGCGCACGGCACCACCATCGCCCGCCGCGCGTCGGGCACGGCGCAGCGCGTCCTCGGACTGCCGCATGATCGAGCGCGCGTCGTCCACCAGCAGTGCGCCGGCCGGCGTCACCTTGACGCCCGAGTGCGAGCGCTCGAACAACGTGATGCCGAACTCGGCCTCGAAGCCCGACACCTGCTTGACGAGGGCCGGGGTCGACACGCGCAATCTTGCCGCCGCACGCGAGAAGCTCCCCAGCTCCGCGGCGGCCGATATGGCCTCAAGTCGTCGATCGTACACGTCAATCTCCCGTTTTCGCGCCCGTGACCGCATGGTGCCACAGGGGGTTGTTTTCGCAGGCCACACGCTCAATTGAGAATGAGCTGCATCGCACAGTGTAAACCTACGGTTAACGCCATTCTAACAAATATGCAATTCACCTGCGCAAATGCAAAGCATACGATAACCTGCGAAAACCACGTGGGTCGATTAATGGGAACGACCCACAGGGAGGCACAAGAAGGGAAGTTCCTATGAGCAACTGGCTTAAGCTCGAGGGCGATGTCTGCGCCGTAACCGGCGCACTCGGCGGTATGGGCGTCGCGATTTGCCGCGAGTTCGCCCGCAACGGCGCCAACGTCGTCCTGCTCGACCTGGACGAGGAAAAGGTCAAGGCCGCAGCCGCCGACCTCGCCGCCGAGTTTGGAATCCACGCCGAGGGCTACAAGATGAACGCCACCGACGAGGCCGAGGTTCAGGCCGCCGTCGATGCCACCATCGCCGACTTCGGCCGTGTCGACGTCCTCGTCAACACCGCCGGTATCCTGCGCTTCGCCGCCATGGAGGACCTGCCGCTCTCCGACTGGAACGAGGTCATCAACGTCAACCTCACCGGCTACTTCATCACCTCGCAGCGCTTTGGTCGCGAAATGATCAAGGCCGGCCAGGGTCGCCTGGTGCACATCTCGACCGTCGCCAGCCACTCTCCCGAGACGTTCTCGGGCGTGTACAGCTCCACCAAGGCCGGCGTCAACATGATGTCCAAGATGCTCGCCGCCGAATGGGGCCCCTACGGCGTGCGCTCCAACTGCGTCGAGCCCTGCTTCGTTAAGACCCCGATGTCGGCCAACTTCTACGCCGACCCCGAGGTCGAAAAGAGCCGCAGCCGTCTGATCGCCACGCGCCGCATCGGCGAGGTTAGCGATATCGCCAACGCCGTCATGTTCCTGGCGTCCACGCGCTCGGACTTTACCACCGGCGACGCCATCAAGGTCGACGGCGGCTTCTCCAACATGATGGGCGACCTCACCGCCAAGCCCGGCGGCCGTCGCGCCTATGCCGACAACTACCTTAAGAACAAGGGTGTCGAGCTCTGGTCCGATGAGTCCGGCGTCGCCAAGCCGACTGACCAGTAAACCAACCTGACAGGGAGGCCCCGCGGACACGCCCGCTCCTCCCCCGTATCGATTAGAAAGAGTCCAATGGCTTCCACCAACTCCAACAAGGGTCGCGCCGTCGTGCTTTCCGCCGCGTGCGTCACCATGTTCTTCATTAGCTCCATCGCGCTGTATTCCGTCGTGAGCAAGAATCTGCTCGCCGTCTACCCCGAGTGGTCGAGTGCCCTTACCTGGGCTTTCCCCGTCTTTCAGACCATCATGGCCGTGACGGGCATCTTCGCCGGCC
>URWQ01000020.1 GCA_900551635.1 uncultured Collinsella sp.
AAACAGCCGAGCTGCTCGGCCTGCTACAAGAACAAACCGAGCGGATGTCGCGGATGACCAAGGTATTGCTCGAGATGAGCGAGCTCCGCAGCGTTCCTTGCGAGGACGATGTTGAACTTGGCCCCTTGTCCGAAGAGGTCCTCACCGACCTTGCACCACTTGCCGAAAATAAAGGCATAGCCCTCAATTGTGCTGGAGACGCTTTAGTAATCGGGAGCGACACGCTCCTCTATCGGCTGGTGTTTAATCTGGTCGAAAACGCCATCCGTTACAGCCGCTCCGGCTCGACTGTCAACGTCTCCATCAGCGGCAGCGACAGCCACGTGCTCCTGCGAGTCAAAGATGAGGGCCCGGGAATACCCAAGCAGTACCGAGAGAGCATCTTCCAGCCGTTCTTTCGTCTAGACAAATCCCGCAGCAGGGCATACGGCGGCGCAGGACTCGGGCTAGCGCTTGTTTGGGAGATTGCAGCGCTTCACGGTGGCACGGTAGAGGTCGAAGCAAGTTCCGAGAACGGGACCACCATGCTCGTAAGCCTTCCAAAGAGATCTGCAGCGTTAACCGAACAGTAAAACGAAAGGGGGTCCCGAGCAACAGGAGTACAATTGCTGCTATTGTTGCCAGCTGTTGGGAGATGGATGATGGACTGCGATGGCTACCCATGCGTTCCCATGCCGTTGATGTGCACCGCCTTTGTGCCGGGGCAGATTGACGCTGCGGTTGCAGGCATTTCCGACCCCGATTCACGCGCCATCGCCACGGCAGAAGCGCTGTACTTTCGCGGACAGGCCACCCTCGCTGCCAAGACGGCGCGCCCCTATCTTGACGCCACCGATCCCGCGCTACGCTATTCCGCATGCTTTATCTGCGGATATGCCAGCCTGTCGCTCAACCGCATCGCCGACACCCGCCGCTGCCTTGCGGGCATTCTCGATGCGCCGGCCGACGAGGAGTCGCCCGCCATCCACGCCACGCATATCCTGTTCGCCTCAGCCGCGAGTGTCCTGCTGCACTTGCCTTCCCCGTATTCTGCCGAAGAGTTTTATCCACTTGCGGCGCATCTGCCCGAAGGCCTGCGCCTGTTCGCCAGCTACGTGATGGCGCACGCCTTGTATCTGCGCGGCGAATACGGCCGCAGCCTGGGCATGGCGGAAAATGCCCTGATCATGAAACAGGGAAGCTATCCCATCTCGGAACTGTTCCTGCACCTGGCAGCTTCCATGGCATGCATGAGCCTCAAGGACATCGACGCCGCAAAAACGCATTTTGGAGCTGCTTGGAACATTGCGCGCCCCGACGGCCTTATCGAGCTCATTGGCGAGCACCACGGCCTTTTGCAGGGACTCATCGAGGCGTGCCTAAAATCGCAATACCCCGACGATTTCGCACGCATCATCGAGATTACGTATCGATTCAGCTACGGCTGGCGGCGCATCCACAACCCCGATTCGGGCGAGGACGTGGCCGACGATTTAACGACCACGGAGTTCACCATGGCTATGCTCGCCTGCCGCGGTTGGACCAACGCCGAAATCGCACGCCATATGGGTGTGTCGCCGGGCACCGTTAAAAACCGCCTATCAGGAGTGTATGCCAAACTTGGTATCGGAACTCGCGCCGAGCTGGTCGCGCATATGTTGCGTTAGCGACCGGGCCGCCAAGCGCATCGAACGTGTTCCGGAACCCGGCGCTTCGCTCGATTAATTTGGACATTTTGACCCTCGAACGGCACTACCGCCACGGGGCACCTTCTCGCAAAATTGGATTATTTCCACCGAAATTTGCGGGATGGGAGCCCAAAATGCTTGATCGCCGTTCGCTACTTATCGCCGGAACATCCTCGCTAGCGAGCATTATGTTGCCTCGCGTGCCGGGAAGCGAAAATGCCTTCCTGCTGCCGTTCGCGCCCACCGCGGCCTATGCCGACGAAGAAGACCCCTTCAAGGTCCTGGTGCTCTCGCGCACCATGTTTGGTGTGGTTGTGATCGACGTCGCCAACAAGAATATGCCCATCAAGGGAGCCCAGGTCACGCTCGCGTCGCGTTATGCCGCGGGCAAGCAGCTCTCCGCCACTACCGACGACGAGGGCACGGCCATCTTTGAGGTCGCGCCTCTTTCGGAAGGCTACGTGGACGAGGCAACGCTTCTCGACGCGTACGACTTTAACGGCGGCATCTCCATTAGCATGGCGGGCTACCGTGATGTCGAGATTCCCCTTGCGCGTATCCAGGGCGGCACCGCCATAACCGCGCCCACGCGTCCGCTTTCCGACGGCGAGCCGTACTTCCGCCAGCTCACATTCGACGAATGGGACATCCAGTACGCTGAAGCCACGTTCATGACATTGCCGAAGAACGACACGGCAAACGAGCAACCCGACACGCACGCCTTTACCGTGCAGGCACATCTGCCACAGGGTGGACAGGCAACGCTGCACATCAACAAGGTAATGCCCGCCACGAGTAGCTCACCCGAAACTGTCACGCAGATTGGCCAAGTCAAGGCCAGCGCATCGGGCACGAATAATCTGGCGACGTTCACGCTCGAAGACAAGTTCCTCGATGCAGCGTCAAACCTTCTGGAGGAAGGATGCAAGCTGCGCTTTGTCCTCGACTATCAGGGCAAGACCTATACACTCTCCTCCCCCATGGCCGTTGTCACCGCGCCGGCCGCAAAGGCAGAATCGGGCTCGACCACTATCGTCCCCACCACCATGGACCAAGAGATCACTCCGTTTGATTTCCCGGCGGCGTTTCCCGGCATCGGCGGCAATAAGTTCACCTGTTGGATGCCCTCGTTCCCCATTTTGTTCGATTTCTCGTTTGCTGGATACGTGCTGTTTGGCGGAGGATACAAACCGGTCGGCTACATGAACGATTCGGGCAATCCGGATCCGGAATACTGGAAGAAATCGCCGCGTGAGTCGGGCGCCAAGCGGGCAAACCGCTACCTCGACGAAATGGAGGGGAAGTGGAATCAGTACAAGAGTATGAGTGCCGGCTCGGGCACCGATCCAAGAAACACCAAGCTGCTTCGTCACCACTGCACGCTGCTGTTCACGATGGACATCGCCACACAGCTGTACGGCTCGCTCGCCTACGACTGGGTGGGCAAAACCTGGGGCAACAACAACGATCCCGCATACGGCAATATTAAGGCACTCTTCCAAGTAAGAACCGACCTCAATTGGACCGAGCAGTTTACCCTAGGACCGGTGCCGTTTTTCCTAAACGTCAACCCCTGGGTGCTGGCGAAGCTGGCGCTCGCCGTGGGTGCCCACACGCACGGCAGCGGCGCGGCGTTTTTTAAAAACATTTCGCTCGACTATTCAAACACCTCGGGCTCGTTCACCATCCAGATCGGGCTTGCCGTCACCTTTGGCGCCGGCGTTGCAGGCGTCGCTTCGTCTGCCGTGCGCGGCGCCGCATCCCTCACGCTGTTCATTGGGTACGAGAAGGCAGATGGACACCAGCTTCCGCGACTGCGCGTAGGTGCAGACGTCGATGTCGATGTGATACTCCAGTTCGTCATGTTCAAGTGGACCACCAAGGCTTGGTCGGGGTCGTGGCCCACACTCCTCGATTCGTGGAATATGTCGGTGAACAACGGCGACCAGTATGTACTCCAGCGCTCTGAACTTGCATTGGGCGGAGATACGCCTTACACGCTGGATGCCTGCTTCGGCACGCCCGGTGACATCGAGGCGGGCGGCGTGCCGCAATTTATCGCATCGGCCACCATCGTCACCAACGCCGAGCTGCTCGCACGCGCCGAGGTTAAGGCCGATGGCGTAAACGTCGCGCCTGTCGTGCGCGATTGGGATCAAGCGGTCACGCGCATTGAGCTCGAGGCGGATGCAGAAAGCGACGACACGGGACAGATCGAGCATTTCGTCCACGCACTGATGGGAAACGACGAAAACGCCGCACCGATGTATGAGTACACCTATATCGGGCAGGCGACGAACGCCGTTGCGGACCCCAACGCCAATTCTGCCGGCGTGTCGGAGGACGAGCGTGGCGGCATAAAACCCTCGAGCGACAACGTGCTGTTTTCCGGCGTGCTCAGCGAAGCTCACATGAAGCTGGCAATGATTGCCGGCGTAGAATGCCTGTTCCGTATCGCCTCGGTGCGCTACGGCGACAATGGCCGCTCGCGTCTGGTGGTGCACACAAAGGCAAACGGCACGTGGTCTGCCCCCATGCCCGTGGACTTCCCCCTTGGCTTTGGCGAGGGCGACGTGGAGCGCGACGGCATATTCGATTACGACTTCGACGTAGTGGAATATACGGACGGAAGAGAAAACCAGGACGCTTACGTGCTGCTGGTCTCGGGCGAGCGCCCCGACGGCGACAACACCCTTTTCGATACGGCAAGCACAGCCGGCATACTGTCCGTTGTGCGCCTGCGCATAAGCAACGACGGAGTTCGCGTGATGTCGCACACGTCGTGGCGCAGCATCTCGCGCGGCCGCCTTCAGGAGGATGGCCACCATTGTCTGCAGTGTCCACGCATCACGGTGGGCAAGACGCTGGTCGACGGGCGCCTGTCGGGCGCTTACCTCCACCGCCGCGGAACCACCGCAGAAAAGGCGCTGGGCAATGAGGCAGAGGTTGCGCTGGAGTGCTTCACCCTGTGGTCGGACGTTTCGGGCGACAGCCTGACGTTCCGCCAGGTTCTCCGCTTTCCGCAGGCACCGTCGAGTATCGAGCTGGGCGCGCCCGAGAATATCAACGGCAAAATGGTGGTGCCCGTTGCATACGAGACTGCAGGCGGTTGTGGCTGTGCATCGTACGCCGTGATCGGCCAGTCCATTGCGGGCTGGGGCGTTATGTCACCAGATGCCACAGTACCCCACGCGGTGCCGTGGCCGCAGCACACGGGCTTTTTGGCTACCGTCAACGAGCAGCTGCAGCATATTACTTGGGCACGAGGCGCATCGGCATTTGCAACGCAGCCCGTGGGCGCCGCAGGCTGTGGCCCGGCATCGTTTAGCGTAAAAAACAACGGCAGGTGCGTGCTCTATGTAGAGAACACCGATGGCAAGGTGGGGCAAACCTACGACGAAAAAGGCAACCCGGTAGCAGTGATGGGCAAGCACTTCCGCATCTTCGCCAGCACCTTGGCAGGCGATCTGTTCACGGAGCCGTTCGTGATGTGCGAGCTGGACCATCCCGTCGATCAGATAACGACTTTTTTGACGTCGGGAGGCATGCTCTCCGCACTCGCCACGCACATTGTAAGCGCGGAGAAGAGCGAGGCAGAGCTGCACGGCATCGAAGTACCCTTGGTGGCGTGTGCCACTCCGACGGGTGCGGTCGCCACCTCGGGCGCAGTGGTACCCGGAGCAGCAGGCGAATCCTTCATGGTCACGGTACGAAACGACGGCAACACCTTGCTGACCGCCGGAACGATCGATCTGTACCGAGAGGGTTCCAACCAGCCGTTCTCCAGCGCATCCATCGGATTCGGAGCGAACGCACGCACGGCATCGATCTACGATCCGGAGCTTGCCGAGGATGCTTCGGCCAACGACATGGCACACGTGAAGTACGCGCTCGAGACGCTGGACACACGTTTTGCAACGCACCCGCTGGTTGCCGACAATGGAAACGCCGTGCTGGCACCGGGCTACACGGCACAATTCCGCATGAGCTTTGCCATCCCGGAGAGCTGGGGCGACGAGGTGGGCAAACGCGTCACGCTGTATGCGAAGGCGCGTGACCTGGTGGCACTCGATCCCGTAACGCTCGAGGAAATTCGACCGGGCGCAAACTCGGCGCTGGGTGCCGTACTGCACGAGCTTCATGTGCCCGACGCGGCATGCGAACGCTCAGAAGTTCAGGTCGGCGTATACGACAGCGCGGATACGACAGGACTTCACGATGCACCGATGACGGCGGACGGCGGTGGCGGCTCAAGTGGCGGCGGTACTGACAAGGGCGGCGACTCCGGCGGAAGCAGCTCCAGCAGCGGCAAGGATCACGGCAATAACAAGCGCCCCGGAAAAGCGGGCGCGCTTGCGGGCACGGGCGATGTCAACGCTCCCCTTACGGCAGCCGCAGCAGCACCCGCCGCCCCAATGTGCGCAACAGCACTCGCCGCAGCAGGCGCCGGCCTCGTCGCCTACAGCGCCCGCCGCACGGTGCTCGAAACCGACACCGCCGATGAGGTCAATTCGGATAAGCCTCGCTAGCTCTCAGTTACCTTTGCGAGAGACGCCGACTCGGCTCATCGAACATCAAAATGGGCTGGTTCTGGATACCCAGAGCCGGCCCATTACGCATTAGATATCGTCAGTGGAGTCGAGTTCTGCCTCGAGCTTGGCACGGCGTCTTTTCGCCGTGAAAAACGTTGCGCACAGGGCAGCAAACGTGGCCGCGAAAATCGTCACACCGCAGAACACGCCCGTGGCCAGGTTCGCCAACCAAAAGACGCTTTCGAGCGGTACGATCTGCGCCTCAGCGATACAGCGCATTGCGGCAATAACAAGCGCGAACGAGGCGCCGCTAAGACCGCTGACAAGCAGGAAATATCCAACAGGAAGATGCTCGGTTTGCCCAAAATGATTGGTATCGACATAGCCCTTCCGCGTTTGCAGTCCTGCGCAAATCAACATCACGAGAACGAGCCACAAATACATGGCCGCCTCAAACGGCGTTGCAAAGCCATGCGGCATTTCACTGGCGTCGCTGTGAACCCACGCAACCTGTCGAGCTATAAACTGGTAGAAAAAGATCATCAACATGCCAAACGAAAGCAGTACGAAACCAATCTTGTAGATCTTCGCGCTCTCAGCCTCCAGGCGCTCGTCCTTTGGGCCGGCATATTCACGCCACTTTTGCACGAGTTTTAAATCTTCAAATTTCATAGCGAACTCCTAAAGAGCGTCAGGGTCGACGTCGCTCTCGTCTTCCCAAAACAAGTCGTTCAACGTAACGCGCAGCACCTTACAGATTGCCACGCACAAATTGAGCGTGGGGTTGTAGCCGCCCGCCTCGATAAGACCGATAGTCTGGCGCGTAACGCCCACGGCCTCGGCCAAGTCAGCTTGCGAAAGGCCAACCACCGCGCGCGCCGCCTTCATGCGTAGGTTCTTTTTGCCCGGCATGGAGCTCCTTTCGTAAATGTGGACAGATATCCGTTGCAAGATGACAGAAATATATTGCATCCATCAGAAGATGTCAACTATATCTGTCATTATGAAAATCATGTTCGTCATCGCCATGCGGACACAACAACTTCGATTCGCTATTCAAACTTGCTCGGACAGAACCGACTCGGTTTTGTCCGAGTAAACTCGAGCATAAACTGATTCATGCGATACAATTAACTCGGACAAAACCGAGTCGGAAGGAACCGAGTAAGTGGAATTCATTGGCAGGGAGCGTGAACTCTCCCGTATTAAGAAAACGCTCAAAGCACCCGAGCAGCGCAATGTTCTCATTTACGGCAGGCGTCGCGTCGGAAAAAGTGAGCTCATCAAGCAGGCGCTAACCGATTTGTCGGACGTCGCAACGGTCTATTACGAGTGCCGCCAAACCTCCGAGGCAGACAACCTCGAGAGTCTGTCCGTCCTTGTTGCTGAAGCGCTGAGCTTTCCTCCGCTCGCCTTCACAGGCATCCGCGAGCTCATCGAATTTCTGTTTGCCCAAGCTAAAGACAAGAACATTACCCTCGTTCTCGACGAATACCCCTACTTGAGAGATGCGGTTAAAGGCCTAGACAGCATTCTTCAGACCTCAATCGACGCCCACAGGGAAGACTCACGTTTAAACATTGTCCTGTGCGGCTCCTACGTTGAGATTATGAAATCCCTCATCGAGCATGAAAGCCCCCTCTACGGGCGAATTGATCTCGCACTTGAGCTTAAGCCCATGGATTACTTTGACGCTGCGAAGTTCTATCCCGCGTTCTCGCCCGAGGACAAGGTGCGGCTCTATAGCGTTTTTGGCGGCATCCCCTTTTACAATCGCCTCATCGATCAATCCCAAAGCGTACGCGACAACATCATCGAGCTCGTCACGGAACCTGGCGCCCGCTTAGAAAGCGAGGTGCCGTCCTATCTCAACGCCGAGATCTCGAAGATGACCAACGCCAACGAAGTTTTCGGGGCTCTCGCACAAGGTTACTCCCGTTGGGGGGACGTGCTGGCACAGTCGCATGTCTCGAGCGGTCCGGCCATGGCAGACGTGCTCGACAAGCTCATGTCACTCGAAATCGTCCAAAAGCGTGCACCCATCAACGACCCTACGAACAAGCGCAAGTCTGGCTACTTTGTAGTGGACCCACTTTCGCTCTTTTACTATCGCTATGTTTTCCGCAATGCCTCAGCGCGTCAGCTGCTCGACCCGGAAGTCTTCTATGATCGTCACGTCTCCCAAGACTTCGAGGAAAACTACGTTCCTCATATGTTCGAGGAGATCTGCCGTCAATACCTCGTGCGGCAGAACAGGACCGGCAAGATCGAACCGGCTTTCGACGCCATAGGCAAGTACTGGTACGACGATCCCGCAAACAAAACGAGCGGCGAATTCGACGTGGTAACGCAAGACCCCGAGGGCTACGCATTCTACGAAGCAAAGTTCCGCAAATCCCCCGTCACGCAAAAAATGGTCGACGAGGAAATCACCCAAGTCGAGGCAACGGGGCTCAAGTGCCATCGCTATGGATTCTTCTCCCGTTCGGGCTTCGAAGCTGGCGAAAGCGATCGAACCGTCTTCATCGACCTGCCGCAGATGTTTGGATAGGACAGGACAGGTCCCTCCCGTATTCCAAGCATTCATTATCTAATCGAACGATTGTTCGATGGATTTCGTGTTGGTTGGAATCGTCTGTGGGCTGGGCTATGCTACCTTGACTATCTATATGACTTAAACGCAGCAAAGGAGCACCGAGAGAGCGAGTATGGCAAAAAACACCGCAAACTATGGTAACGACAGTATCCGCCAGCTCAAGGACGAGGAGCGCGTACGCCTGCGCCCTGCCGTCATCTTTGGCTCGGACGGGCTCGACGGCTGCGCGCATGCCGCCTTCGAGATCCTGTCCAACGCCGTTGACGAAGCGCGCCAGGGCTACGGCAAGCTCATCACCCTCACTGCCTTTCGCGATGGCTCTATCCAGGTAGAGGATAACGGCCGCGGCTGCCCGCTCGATTGGAACCCCTCCGAAAAGCGCTTTAACTGGGAGCTCGTCTTTTGCGAGCTCTACGCCGGCGGCAAATACAACAACAACCAGGGCGGCGACTACGACTTCTCGCTCGGCACCAACGGCCTGGGCTCGTGCGCGACTCAGTACGCTTCCGAGTACATGGATGTCACGGTTTGGCGCGATGGCAACAAGTACTCTCTGCACTTTAAGAAGGGTAAGGTTGTCGGCGCCAAGAAGAAGGCACTCGAGATTGAGCCCAGCGACGAGAACCGCACCGGCACCACTATCAAGTGGCGCCCCGATCTTGAGGTCTTTACCTCCATCAGTATCCCCCACGATTGGTATCGCGAGACCATGCGCCGTCAGGCCGTGGTCAACGCCAACGTGACCTTCCGCCTGCGCATCGAGGGCGACGATGGTGAGTTTTCCGAAGAGGATTTTTGCTATCCCAAGGGCATCGAGGACTACGTGCTCGAGAAGGTCGGTACCGACTACCTTACCGAGCCCTTCTTTATCGAGGCCGACCGTCGCGGTCGCGATCGCGAGGACCTGCCCGATTACAACGTAAAAATCACCGCATGCATGTGCTTCTCGCGCACCTTCATGATGCAGGAGTACTACCACAACTCATCGTGGCTCGAGAACGGCGGTTCGCCCGAGAAGGCCGCCCGCAGCGCTTTGACCAGCGCCATCGATGCCTACATTAAGCAACAGGGCAAATACAACAAAAACGAGAGCGGCATTAAGTGGCAAGACGTCCAGGACTGTCTGGTGCTGGTAACCAACTGCTTCTCCACCCAGACGTCCTACGAAAACCAGACCAAGAAGGCCATCAATAACCGCTTTATCCAGCAGGCCATGACTGCCTTCTTTAAGGAGCGCCTCTCGACCTACTTGATCGAGAACAAAGATGCCGCCAACAAGATCATGGAGCAGGTGCTCATCAACAAGCGCTCGCGCGAGAACGCCGAGAAGACGCGTCAGAGCATCAAGACCAACCTGCAGCAGAAGACCGACATGGCCAACCGCGTGCAGAAGTTCATCGACTGCCGCTCCAAGGACAAGAGCCGTCGCGAGATCTACATCGTAGAGGGCGACTCGGCAGCAGGCGCCATTCGCACCTCGCGCGATGCCGAGTTCCAGGGCGTTATGCCCGTCCGCGGCAAGATCCTCAACTGCCTGAAGGAGGACTACCCGCGCATCTTTAAGTCCGACATCATCATGGACCTCATGCGCGTGCTGGGCTGCGGCGTGGAGATCAAGGACAAGCGCATCAAGAACCTCGGTGCCTTTGACCTGGACAACCTCAACTGGAACAAGGTCATCATCTGTACGGACGCCGACGTCGACGGTTATCACATCCGCACGCTCGTGCTCACCATGCTCTACCGCCTGGTGCCCACGCTTATCGACGAGGGCTACGTGTATATCGCCGAGTCGCCGCTCTACGAGATCAACTGCAAAGAGAAGACCTACTTTGCCTACACCGAGCTCGAGAAGAACGGCATCCTTAAGGAGATCGGCGACCAAAAGTGCTCGATCAACCGCTCCAAGGGTCTTGGTGAGAACGACCCGGACATGATGTGGCTCACCACCATGAACCCCGAGACGCGTCGCCTGATCAAGGTTGAGCCCGAGGACGTCACCAAGATGGAAACCATGTTCAACCTGTTGCTGGGCAACGACGAGGCGGGCCGCAAGCGCCATATCTCCGAGCACGGCAAGGAATACCTGGACCAGCTGGACCTGCAATAGCAGTAAATCGATAACGACGGCCCATAAGAAGTTCAAGAGGAAATCGTGGCAAAGAAGAAGACGAAGAACCAGCCAAAGAAAAAGCAGGTCAACGCCGAGAACGTCATCGGCCTGCACTCCGAGGTCACCGACCAGCCGATCACGCAGACGCTCGAGGTCAACTACATGCCCTACGCCATGAGCGTCAACGTCTCGCGTGCGTTCCCCGAGATTGACGGCTTTAAGCCCTCGCATCGCAAGCTGCTCTACACCATGTACAAGATGGGCCTGCTCAAGGGCGAGCGCCAGAAGAGCGCCAACATCGTGGGCCAGACCATGAAGCTCAACCCGCATGGCGACGCCGCAATCTACGAGACGATGGTGCGTCTGGCCACCGGCAACGAAGCGCTGCTCGCGCCGTTCGTTGAGTCGAAGGGCAACTTTGGCAAGTACTATTCGGGCGACCTGAGCTACGCCGCCTCGCGTTATACCGAGGCCAAGCTCTCCCCCATCAGCGCCGAGATCTTCAAGGACATCGACAAGGACCCGGTCGACTTCGTCGACAGCTACGACGGCGCCATGAAGGAGCCGCGCCTGCTGCCCACCACGTTCCCCAATATCCTCGTCTCGGCCAACAAGGGCATCGGCGTCGCCATGGCGTCCGACATCTGCGGCTTTAACCTCAACGAGGTCTGCACTGCCACCATGCACTACCTGCAGGACCCCGACTGCGACCTGCTCGAGTACATGCCCATGCCCGACTTCTCGACCGGCGGCGAGATTATCTACCGCCGCGAGGAGATGGAGAAGATTGTCGAGACCGGCCTTGGCAGCTTCCAAATCCGCTCCCGCTGGCGCTGGATTCCCGAAGAGCGCATCATCGAGGTCTACGAGATCCCCTACACCACCAAGACCGATGTCATCATCGAGCGCATCGTCAAGCTCTCCAAGGAGGGCAAGGTCAAGGAGATTGCCGACATCCGCGACGAAACCGACCTCTCGGGCCTGCGCATCGCCATCGACCTTAAGCGTGGCGTCGACCCCGACAAGCTCATGGCCAAGCTCTATCGCTCGACCACGCTGCAGGATTCGTTCTCGTGCAACTTCAACGTGCTCGTCGACGGCTATCCCCGTGTTATGGGCGTGCGCCAGATTCTGCACGAGTGGGTCAAGTGGCGTATTGAGTCCACGCGCCGCCGCATTAACTTTGACCTGGGCAAAAAGTCCGAGCGCCTGCACCTGCTGCACGGCCTCGAGGCGATCTTGCTCGACATCGACAAGGCCATCGCCATCATCCGCGGCACCAAGCTCGAAGCCGAGGTCGTGCCCAACCTTATGAAGGGTTTCGACATCGACGAGACCCAGGCAGAGTTTGTCGCCGAGCTTAAGCTCCGCAACATCAACGAGGAGTACATCCTCAACCGCACCAAGGACATTGCCAAGCTTGAGGGCGAGATTGCCGAGCTTGAGGAGATCCTCTCCAGCGAGGAGAACATCAAGAAGGTCATCAGCGACGAGCTGGCTGCGGTCAACAAGAAATATGTGATGCCGCGTCGTACGGGCAGGATCGAGCCCCACGAGGTTATCGAGGTAAGCTTGGAGCCCGAGGTCGAGGAGTACCCGGTCACCATCATGCTCTCGCGTGATGGCTACCTTAAGAAGATGACGGACCGCGTACTCAAGAAGGCGACCACGCTCAAGTACAAGGACGGTGACAAACCCTTTATCGAATTCCCGTCCTCCAACACCCACGAACTGCTGGTCTTTACCAACAAGAGTCAGGTGTACAAGTGCAAGGTTGCGGCGTTTGATGACACCAAATCGGCCCAGCTGGGCTCGTACCTGCCGACCGATCTCGAGATGGAACCCGACGAGAGTGTCATCTGGGTCATCGACCCCGAGGACTACAAAGCCGACGTGCTGTTCGTCTTTGAGAACGGCCGCGTGGTGCGCGTCGCGCTTTCTGGATACGTCACCAAGACCAACCGCAAGCGCCTTAAGAACGCCATCTACGGTGGCAGCAAGCTACTGTATGCCCAGGTGCTCAAGGAAGATCGCGACATCGCGCTGGTCTCGAGCGACTACCGCCTGATGAACTTCAACACGTCGCTGCTCAAGACCAAGACGACCACCAACACGCAGGGCGTCCAGGCTTTCACGGCCAAGAAGGGCCGCTCGGTCACCACCGTCGGCACGACCGAGGAGATCCTTGGCGCCGGCGTCTCGGCCGAGAAGTTCACCGCGCAGAGTCTGCCCTCCGCCGGTGCTCTTATGAAAGAAAACGACATGCCGAGCCTGTTTGACTAGGACGACGGCAG
>URWQ01000021.1 GCA_900551635.1 uncultured Collinsella sp.
GAATTGGAGAGAGCGCTCCCGCAAACTGCCTCTTGACAACTTATAGGAGCGTCGGTTTTGCCGGAGTGCAATTCGTTGTGGTTGGAGGCTAACGGTTTATCGTAGTAATCCGGCATAGTTTTGGAGTGGTAGTAAATAGATGGCAGCTACTGTGCCGCTACCGCCGCGATTTTGCCTCCCATTTCCGTAACCTTTCCGCAACAATGTGCCCTCCTCGGCGCCTGCGCCCGCTTGCAACGCCCCCTGCGCTACACTTAGTCGCACTATGGCGCCGTCGCGTCGCACCAGACCCAAGGGGGACACTCATGAAGAACACTCAGCTGCTGCTGATCAACGATATGTGCGGCTACGGTAAGGTCGCGCTTTCTGCCATGCTGCCGGTGCTGTCGCACATGGGTTACCGTATCCACAACCTGCCGACGGCCCTCGTTTCCGATACGCTCAACTACCCCAAGTTTTACATCCACGACACCACGGAGTACGTGCGTCAGAGTCTTGCCATCTGGGAGGAGCTCGGCTTTGAATTCGACGCCATCTCGACCGGCTTTATCGTGACCGAGGAAGAGGCGCGCATCATCTCGGACTTTTGCCACCGCCGTTCGCAAAAAGGCACCAAGGTGTTCGTCGACCCCATCATGGCCGACAACGGCAGGCTCTACGCCGGCGTGCCCGAATCGACCATCGGCCTTATGCGCAGCCTGGTCGAGTGCGCCGACTACGCGGTGCCCAACTATACCGAGGCGTGTCTGCTCACCGATACGCCTATGGCCGAGCAGATTACGGCCGATGAGGCTCGTGCGCTCGTGGACGCCATGCTCGCGCTGGGCGCCAAGTCGGTGGTCATTACGAGCGCGAAGGTCGACGGGGCGAGTGCCGTCATCGGCTACGACCATGTGGCGGGAGAGTACTTCACGATTCCCTTTGAGCTGATCCCGGTGTATTTCCCGGGCACGGGCGATACGTTCTCGTCGGTGCTCGTGGGTCGCGTTATGGCCGGCTGGAGCTTACAGCGTGCGACGACCGACGCCATGCGTGTGGTGGCCGAGCTTATCGAGCGCAATGCCGACCAAGAAGACAAGTCGGCCGGCCTTCCCATCGAGGCCTGCCTGGATGTGATCGACCATGAGTAACGCCGGCGAGGGCGGCGTCAAGCCTGCGGGCGAGAACGGGCCGCTCGGTGCGCCGCGTAGCAAGCGTCCGCGTATCCGCGTGAGCTGCGTGGACCAGCTGGGTGCGTGCCGTTGTCACCATGGTCACAAGCCGGGAGACGTCTTCGACTTCGATCGAGACCGCGGCAAGATGTGCGCTATGGCCTGTCACGTGGGCTTTCCCTATATCGATATCCTGCGCTATGGCGGAACCGTGCCTGGCAACGAGCCTGGTGCGGCAAAGTTCTGCTGCCCCGAGGTCGATACGCTGAACGTCTGGCTTGCCGAGATCGTTGACGAGTAGTCGAGCGCAATGTGACAAAGGGGCAGCCCCTTTGACACATTCGCCGGTGATGCCCCTTCTTTTGCTTATAATTTCAAATCTCTGCATTTCATCCGATTTTAGGTTCTAAAAATTCTGCGTTTCATCGATAATCAAGCATATAAAACTTTGCATTTCATTCGATGACACCGAGGGGAGAGCCTATGCTGCGCAGGAAAATAGCGGCAGAGCTGGAGCGTTGGCTGAAGTCTTCCGAGCAAAAGGCCTTGTTCATTACGGGTTCTCGCCAGATTGGCAAAAGCTATTCGATTCGCGCATTTGGCAAAGCCAACCATGCAACCTACATCGAGCTTAACCTCATGGAAAACCGCCAGGCAAAAGATGCTCTTCTCGAGGCGCGGAATGCCGATGATTTCATCAGCAGGGTGACGCTTCTTTCGGGAAAGCCGATTGCGCCAGGCAAAACGCTCGTGTTTATCGATGAGGTCCAAGAGGCCCCCGACATCATGACGATGGCAAAGTTCCTTGTTGAGGACGGGAGGTGCCGCTGGGCGTTTTCGGGGTCAATGCTCGGGACTCAGTTCAAGGGCGTCAGGTCCTATCCCGTGGGGTATGTCCACGAGCTTAGGATGTTCCCGCTCGATTTTGAGGAGTTTTGCTGGGCAACCGGGGTGAGCGAGGGGGCTCGCCAAACGATACGTGACGCGTGTATCAGCGAGAGGCCCGTTCCTGATTACATTCATGACGCGATGATGGCAAACTTCAGGACCTATACCGTTGTCGGCGGAATGCCGGAGGTCGTGCAGCGTTTTCTTGACACGCAGGGCGACCTTGCCTCTGTTCGTCAGCTACAGTCAGAGCTCAACGAACAGTACCGGCGGGATATCTCCAAGTATGCAAGCGGGCGAGCCCTTCAGGTGCAGAGCATTTACGATCAGCTCCCTATTATGCTCGAGGGCGAAAACAAGCGCTTCGTGCTCAATTCCATTGACCCCAAGGCTCACTACGAGAAGTATCAGCGAGATTTTGTATGGCTTGTCGATGCCGGCGTTGCTCTCAAAGCCGATATCGTAACCGAGCCAAAATCGCCCTTGCTCAAGACGGCACGGCCATCGCAGTTCAAGCTATATCAATCGGATACGGG
The DNA here is from genome assembly GCA_900551635.1 of uncultured Collinsella sp. GTDB lineage: Bacteria > Actinomycetota > Coriobacteriia > Coriobacteriales > Coriobacteriaceae > Collinsella. The sequence continues at coordinate 2,576 of URWQ01000021.1, forward strand.
CATGTTAATGGCGCGCTACCCCGTCGGAGTCGCCCAAGCGGCGTATCTTGATAGCAAGGAGCCCAATCTGGGCGGCATTTACGAAAACGTGGTGGCCCAGCAGCTGGCTGCCCAAAATCGCCAGCTTTACTACTATCAGACAAAAAAGCGCGGTGAAGTGGACTTTGTGGTCGATGGACCGGATGGGACGGCTGTTCCGATCGAGGTTAAATCGGGCTCCTATTACCACGCGCACGCTGCGCTCGGTCATGTGCTTGATACGGCTGAATATGGCGTAAGGCTCGGGATTGTTTTCTCGAGAGGCAACGTTGAGCGCAACGGAGCGGTTCTCTATTTGCCGCTATATGCGACCTGGGCCCTTTCGGATGTTTTGGGCGACTCCTGCGCCGAGGGGATAAAGCTGGAGGTCAAGCCGGTCTAGGGCCAGTCCCGGATGTGACAAAGGGACAGTCCCTTTGTCACATTCATGAGTGTGGATTTTCTCCCACCGAGATAACGAGCGTGGATTTTCTCCCGTTTAGAGCGCACTCGAACGCTCAAAGTGGGAGAAAATCCACACTCGTTTTATGCCGATGGCGTGGCCCGTGTGCCCGCGCCGCCCGAGCGCCTACAGCTGCTCGAGCATGGCGGTGCAACCGGCGAGTACATCGCGGTAGGTGGCGTCGAAATTGCCGGTGTACCAGGGGTCGGCCACGTCGCCGGGGCGATCGGTCCAATCGAGCAGGCGCGAGATCTTGCCATCGGGGTCCTTCCCAAAAATTCGGTACAGGGCGCGGGCGTTCTCGTCGTCCATATAGACAATGTGGTCCCAGTCGCCATACTCCGCGCGACGTACCTGACGTGCGCGATGTGCGACGACGGGAATCCCGACCTCGCGTAGCTTGGCAACGGTACTGTGGTGTGGCGGGTTGCCGATCTCCTCGGTCGAGGTCGCCGCGGAATCGATGGCAAACTCCGCCTCGCGCCCAGCGCGGCGCACGAGCTCGGTAAACACCGACTCGGCCATCGTCGAGCGGCAGATGTTTCCATAGCAGATAAACAGTACACGTTGCATATGCGGTTTCCTTTCGATCGCCATCATCGAGCTCGAGTATCGCATCTACGCCTGCGCCATCGCCCTCTTGCGTTCCCAGCGAGCCAACTTAATCGTCACTAGCGTAAGCACCCAGGCCACAAGCGAGAACGCGGCACCCACTGCGCCTACATATGCAATGCCAACGCTGCTTACCACGGCGCCGCCCACTGCGGTGCCAAACGAGATGCCGACGTTAAACGCCATGGGCTCAACCGAACTTGCGAGTACCATCGACTTGGGATGGCGGCTGCGTGCCACGTCCATAAAGTGCGTGATGCACGACACCGAGAACAGGTACATGAGCAGCGCCAGGCTAAAGACAAAGACCAGCGCGAGCGGCATGGTGCCGCCCACAGCAAACAGTCCGAGTAACGCTGCAGCCTGCAGCACAAACGTCACGAGTAGCGCCTTCATGCCAAAGCGAGCATCGATCCATCCGCCCAGGATGTTCGAGATCAGGCAGAACACGCCGTAGGCCATGAGCGTGGTACTGGCTTCGACCGTGCCCATGCCCAGCACCTGCTCAAGATAAGGCGTCACGTAGCCGTAGAACACATAGACCGAGCCCACGCCAAACAAAAAGATGAGCATGCCGGTGATGATGCTCGGTTCGCGCAGCAGCCCCGCCTGCTCGCGAAAGGTGGCAGGTTCGTCGGTTTGCCCAGCGCGCGGCATAAACATCACGAGCGCTCCGCAGATCAGAACGGCAAAGGCCAGCGTGCCGTACATGGCCACGTGCCAATCGAGTGTGCCGGCCACAAACTTGCCGATCGAAGTGACAAAGACCATTGCCACGGAAAACGCACCATATACCACCGAGATGGCAAACGAAGTTTGCTGCGGGGACAGCAGCTCGGGGATGTACGTCACACCCACAGCGAGCAGTGCGCCAGAGACGGAGCCCAGGATGATGCGCGAGATAAACAGCACCTGGAAGTTGGGCGCCAACGCCATGACCAGGTTGCCGAGCACAAAGACGATGCTGTAGCACACGAGCAGCTGGTAGCGGCGAAAACGTCCCGTGCTGAGCGCAAGCACCGGCGTGGCGATGGCGTAGACAAGCGCAAACACGCTGATGAGCTGGCCTGCGGTGGCAAGCGATATGCCGAGCTCCGTCGCCAGGTCGCTCTCGATGCCGATGACCACGAACTCCGAGCAGCCGAGCGAAAAACCTAACAACACGAGCAGCGCCAGGCAAAGATTGGTGCGCGCAGGTGAAAGCGCGGCGGCGGTTGACTTGCTTTTAGGCGTGGTTGCGGCGGTCAAGGCTGTCACTCCAATGTCGCATTAATAAGCGGGATTCAATCCCTGCAACTCTAACAGAATGTGACAAAGAGACAGTCCCTTTGTCGCATTGCGCTGCCGGCCAGTCGCCCAAACCGTCACAACATTCGGCGAAAATCTCGAAATCGAGGAAAAGCGTCGAATGTTGTGACGGTTTTTGTGTCCGGCGCGGGTGAGCTTCGGTGTCGTCTGGGGGTATAAAACTAGCGAGTGTTTATTTGCGAGGCCTAAGGGGCGCCCCGTATGGATATCGATAACTTTGAATGGTGGTATAGCGAGGGTGAGACTCCGGACGAGGGGTGGGACGAGCCTACGCCGCGTGGCGTGTCGAGCGACGAGGACGAGACCGGCAACGACGTCGCCGCCGACTCGGACGCCGCCCTCGATCCCGTCGAGCCCCTGACCTTCGAACAAGCTTGGGCCCAGGCCGAGGCAGACGAGGCCAAGGCCGACGCTACGGCCACGCTCGGCGAGCCAGCCGACATGTCGATCTCGCCGGCAAAGACCCCGCAGCCGCGTCACACCATCGATCCCGACAGCACGGCATCCTTCAGTATTCTCGACGTGCCCTCGCAGGGCGCTCAGGCGCCCGCACCCACACGTCGCCCCAATCTGTCTCGCGAGGAAGATGCAGGACGTCGCTCTCCGCTTGGCCCCATCCTTATCGCCTTCATGGCCGGCGTTATCGCATGCTCGGTAATTGGAAACGTCTGGAGCCATGTCGAGCAGCAGCGAAAAGACGCCGCCAGGGTCGAGATGTCTGTCGAGCAATCGCTCGGCCGCACGCGCTCGGTACATGTGTCGGTCGAGGTCAAGGACGGCGCGACGTGGGACACCGCGCGCGGCGACAGCCAAATGCTCATCCATATCGTGGGGCGCACGCTCAAAGGGCAGACGATTGACGAGTATCAATACGTCAATTCCGCTGGTGACGGCATCGAACTTAAGCCCGGCGACTACGAGCTCACCGTCGATGAACCGCCCGTCGCCACCGACGGCACGCGCTTCCGTGCCTCAAAGCGCATGGTTCCCGTGAGCTTTAACTCGCAGGCGCCCGATACGGTCGACACCACGCCACAGGGCGGGTTTGACCTTTACGTAGATACCCAGTAGGCGCTCGCCGCTCATTCCGCTATGGCTACTCAATAATCGCCTGCCGTCCCGTCCCGCCGCCAAGAGTGGGACAATAGCCCTCGACACTATTGTTTACTTTTGGAGGAAGTAGCATGTCTACCGTCACTACCATCAAGCGCGGCGGCCTCACCGCGGCCATCGATTCCATGGGCGCCCAGCTCACGAGCCTTGCTCTCAACGGCAACGAGTATCTGTGGCAGGGCGACCCCGCCTTTTGGGGCAAGCATGCGCCCATCCTGTTCCCCATTGTGGGTTCGCTGCGCAACAACACGGCAACGTCTGCGGCCGGCACCTGCGAGATGCCGCGCCACGGACTCGCGCGCATCGTCGAGCACAAGCTGGTCGAGGTTTCGGAGGACGGCTCCTCGGTAACGTACGAGATCACCGACACGTCCGAGTCGCTCAAGGCCTTTCCGTTCCACTTTAAGCTCAACATGACCTATGCCCTGACCGGCGACGCCATCCTCACGCAGACCTTTGCCGTCACCAATACCGGCGACGTGGACCTGCCGTTCTCGGTGGGCGGCCACCCTGCGTTTAACGTACCGGCTCCCGGTGCCGAGGACGAGGCATTCGAGGATTACGAGCTGGCGTTTACCGAGGCTTGGACTAACGAGGCTCCCATCATCACGCCCGACGGTCTTATGACGTTCGAGGGCAGCTACAAGGCTCCCGATAACTCGGACGTGCTGCCCATCACGCACCGCAGCTTCGATAACGACGCCATCATGTTCACCGATACCCCGGGCTCCACGCTCACGCTGCGCGGCCGCAAGTCGGGTCACGGCGTCAAGATCGACTTTGAGGGCTTTAAGTACATTGGCGTGTGGTCTGCCGCCAACGACGCTCCGTTTGTGGCGCTCGAGCCCTGGACCGGTCACACCACCATGGACACCGAGGACGATGTCTTTGAGCACAAGGTCAACACCATCACCCTGGCCCCGGGCGAGACGGACAAGCGCAGTTTTAGCGTTACCTTGCTCTAGAGGTTCCGCCGCTCGGTCGATGCTGCGCGTCGTCCAGAGCGACAAGTTGTCATTCAAAAGGCAAGGCATAGACCTTCTGGTCATGCCTTGCCTTTTTCATGCCACTTGTTCGCTCTGGACGTCGCTCGCCGGCATTGCCAAAACATCGGCGTCCCCAATGACTACCGCGTGTCTATTAATTTTTCGAGCTTGTGCTGCGCTGCTAGTTGCTGGCGTATATCCTGTTAAGTCGTCAGCATACGATTCAACAGGGAAGGCAGATTATGCATTCTCCCCATCAACGCGACGCGCATCCACAGCCGGTATGCAGCCGTCGCATCTTTTTGGGTAGCGCTCTCGCTGCGAGCGCTTCCGTCGTCGCCGGCGCGCTTGCCGGCTGTCAGCGCCCGTCAACGCTCAAGGTGGTTCGGCCCACGACGGGCGGCGGTCGCGACGACCTGTCCGATTCCGTGATCGGCAAGGACAAGATCCGCATTGGCATGGAGGCGGCCTACGCCCCGTACAACTGGCAGGTCTCCGAAGCCAGCGAGTACACCATCCCCATCGACAACGTGCAGGGCGCCTATGCCGATGGTTACGACGTGCAGATCGCCAAGATCGTCTGCAAGGCCCTCGGCGGCGAGCCCGTTGCCGTCAAACAGAGCTTCTCGGGTCTTATCGATTCGCTCAACAACGGCCAGATCGACCTCATCATTGCCGGCATGAGCGCCACGCCCGAGCGCGAGGAGTCCGTCGGCTTTTCCGATCCGTACTTCATTGGCTACTTTGGCCTGTTCGTAAAAGAGGGTTCCCCCTACCAAAACGCGACCAAGCTCAGCGACTTTAGCGGCGCTACGGTGCTCGGGCAAAAGGACACCATGCTCGATACCGTCATCGACGAGATCCCGGGCGTTGTCCACAAAAACCCGGTCGACTCGGTCCCCACGGTGTTTTCGAATCTGCTGCAGGGCACCTGCGACGCCGTGACTTACAACACCGAGAATGAGAAGGGCTATATGGCCCAAAATCCCGGTATCGTCCCCATCCAGTTTGCCGAGGGCGAGGGCTTTAAGCAGGAGGTCGCGGCAAACGTCGGCTGCCGCAAGGGCTCGGACAAGCTGCTTAAGCTCATCGACAAGACACTCAAGGGCATTAGCCAAGAGGAGCGCGACCAAATGTGGGACGCGTGCCTCGATCGTCAGCCAGCATAGGGAGGCAGCATGAAAACCATTAATCGCCTGGCCTCCTTTATCAAGGCCGACCACCGTTATGTATACCTGGGCACGAGCGTTATCGCGGCGCTCGGCCTGGCGTTTAGCCAGCGCAACCCCACGCCGCTGAGCTTTTTGGCGCCTACGGGCGTGTTCCAAGACTGCCTCTGGGCAATCCTTTGGGCCTGGCTCGTCGTGTCGGCGGCGGCGCTGGTCGCCAAGCTCATGCACTGGAACGACTATCGCGAGGCGTCGCCGTTCGCATCCGAGCGCTTCCGTCGTGGCGCACGCTTAGGCAGCTACGTCGTCGTTGCTATTGCGGCGATCTTCTTTGTCGACCGCTGTGTCATGTCATTTATCGACCTGGTGCAGGTGAGCATTGTCTCGGACTCCAACCCCAGCGACTTTTTGTCGAGCCTGGTCTACATGACCTACAAGAGCGGCGACTTCTTTATCCGCGGCATCGAGATCACCATCGCACTTGCGACCTTCGGTACCGTCATCGCCTTTTTCCTGGCGCTGCTCTTTGTGTTCCTGCGTATTCAGACGTTCGACCGCGTGGATAACGATCTGGTGCGCTTCTTTAAGAGCATCGGCCGCGGCTTTGCGACCGTCTACTCCACCATCGTGCGCGGCACGCCCATGATGGTCCAGGGCCTGCTCATCTATTACGCGGGCTTCACCGTTTTGCGCGGTATGGGCTTCGAGACCGCCCAGGCCAACCGGATCTGGAGTACCTTCACCGCCGGCCTCGTCACCATCTCGCTCAATTCCACCGCCTACATGATGGAGGTCCTGCGCGGCGGTATCGAGTCCATCGATCCCGGCCAGGCCGAGGCGGCGCGCTCGCTGGGTCTGTCGCAGTGGCAGGCCATGCGCAAGGTCGTGTTCCCCCAGGGTATTAAAAACGCGATCCCCGCACTCACCAACGAGCTCATCATCAACATCAAGGACTCGTCGGTGCTTTCGGTCATCGGCGTGTTCGACCTCATGTACGCCACCACCACCGTCGCTGGCGTGTACTACCGCCAGATGGAGGTCTACTGCGTGGCGCTCGTGGTTTACTTGATCCTGACGCTCGTGGCGAGCCGCCTGCTCGAGGCCTTTGGCAAAAAGCTCGGCGCCGAGGCCCCGGCAACGCTGCCCAGCTCCAACTAGGCTCAAGACGAGGAGAATCATCATGGCAGATATCGCCACTACCGGCACCGCGGCCGCCGCACAGACCAATGAGCCGCTCATCCGCGTCGAGGGCCTGCGCAAGAGCTTCGGCTCGCTCGAGGTGCTCAAGGGCATCGACCTGTCCGTTAACCCCGGCGAGGTCGTGACCATTATCGGCGCCTCGGGCTCGGGCAAGTCGACCTTCCTGCGCTGCCTCAACCTGCTCGAGACCCCGGACGCGGGCCACATCTGGTTCCACGGCCAGGACCTTACGGCCGAGCGCTGCAACATTAACAAACTCCGCGAGGACATCGGCATGGTGTTCCAGGGCTTTAACCTGTTCAACAACATGGACGTGCTCGACAACTGCACGCTTGCGCCCGTCACGCTCAAAAAGATGAGCAAGGCCGAGGCCGAGAAGGTCGCGATGGAGCATCTGACGAGTGTGGGGCTCGAAAAGTTCGCGCACGCCGCCGTGGGTCGCCTGTCCGGTGGTCAAAAGCAGCGTGTGGCCATTGCGCGTGCCCTGTGCATGAATCCGCAGATCATGCTGTTCGACGAGCCGACTTCGGCACTCGACCCCGAGATCGTGGGTGAGGTGCTCGAGGTCATGCGCAAGCTCGCGGCCGACGGCATGACCATGGTCGTCGTCACGCACGAGATGGCCTTTGCCCGAACCGTGTCCGACCGCGTGGTCTTTATGGATAAGGGCGTGGTGCTCGAGGACGCCGCGCCGGCCGAGCTCTTCGGCAACCCCAAACACCAGCGCACTTGCGAGTTCCTCTCGCGTTATCTCGAGGACAAATAACCGACCGCAAACGCTTATGTGGCAGGGCCGCTCCGATGGGGCGGCCCTCGTCATCACAATCGAAAGGATGTCATGGCCGAGGTTTGGCGCTTCTTTGCACATGAGGACGATTTTGCCGATATAGACGAGGCGGGCGCGTGCGAGCGCTTGGGCCGCGTGCTGTCGTTTCCGACCATCTCGAGCATGGATGCCGGGGCGGTGGACTGGCAGCCCTTCGACGACCTGTGCGCCTATATGCAGCAGGCCTGGCCGCACGTGTTTGCGGCGGGCGAGGTCGAGCTGATCGACCACTCGCTGTTGGTGACGCTTGGCGGCAGCGATCCGGCTCTTAAGCCCGTTATGCTCATGGGCCACATGGATGTGGTTCCCGTGGTGCCAGGTACCGAGGCCGACTGGACGCACGCCCCCTTTAGCGGGCACGTGGACGACACCTACATCTGGGGCCGCGGCGCGATCGACATGAAAGACCAGGTCGCAGGCATTCTCGAGGCTGTCGAGTATGCGCTGGCACACGGCTGGCAGCACGAGCGCACGCTGCTCCTGGCCTTTGGCCAGGACGAGGAGACAACGCAGTACGGTGCAGGCGCCATCGGCCGCGCGCTCGAGGAGCGCGGTGTTGAGCTCGAGTTCCTGATCGACGAGGGCGACTACCGCATCGTTTCGGATGCCGAGTACAGCGCGGGCGAGGGTTGGCTCATGCACGCCGACCTGGCTGAGAAGGGCTATGCCGACATTGTGCTCAAGACAAAGAGCGCGGGTGGACATTCTTCCAACCCCTACGGCGGCACGTCGCTCGAGGTGCTCAGCCGTGCCATCACCGCAATCTGCGATATCGAGTGGCCGACGCGCGTGACCGATTTACTTGCCGCACAGCTCGTCGAGCTGGGGCTCTACACGGCGGATGAAATTGCCGCCAACGGGGGCGCCATTGTCCGCGATTGCCTCGCCAGCAAGAAGCTCTATCCGCTGGTGACGACCACCTGCGCACCCACGCAGATCGAGGGTGGCAGCACCGGCGCCAACGTAATGCCGCAGGATATGTGGGCCAACATCAACTTCCGCATGCTCGAGGGCACGAGCGTGGCCGACGTTGTGGCGCGCTGCCGTGAGGCGGTTGCCGGGGCGGACCTTGCCGGTCGTGTCGAAGTGGAGCTGGGCCCCGGCAGCTCCGAACCCTCGCCGTCCCCGCGCATCGGTGGTCCCGGCCTCGAGACGGTTCGCTCCATCGCCGCCCGCTATTTCCGTGATCCAAAGGGGACGGAGGAAAATGGATCATTCGAGCCAGTGGCAATTGTGCCCTCGACCGTGATCGGTGCGACCGACGCTGCCAACTACCAGCACATTTGCCCTGAGTGCATTCGCTTCTCGGCCTTTGTGGTTGATGACGACGAGTGTGATCGCGGCGTCCACGGCACCAACGAGCGCATCACCCGCCGCGCCTATCTCCAGGGCGTACGCTTCCTCATCGCTCTGCTTCAGGCGCTCTAAAATGTGACAAAGCGACAGTCCCTTTGCTAGCCGTTGGGGACGTTCTTAAACGACTAGTCGTTAAGGAACGTCCCCAACGACTACGTCCAATCATTCCGTGCGGGTTATATGCAGGTTTGCCCGCGCACGCTATCATGTATGGGTTAGACCGCAACTATGTACCCCATACGCGAAGGGATGCGCATGTATCTGAAGATCGACATGTTCTAGCCGGGCTTACCCCCGCAGTGGCGCCGCGCGCCCCATCAACTCTGCCGATTTTCACCTTCACGCATATAAAGGAGTCCCGCCATGCGCGACAAGCTCGAAAAGATCATCAAGGCCTACGAGGAGCTCGAGAAGAAGCTCTCCGACCCGGCCGTCGCCTCCGATATTAAGGAGTTCACGCGTCTCAACAAGGAGTACGCGCACCAGTCCGACCTCATCGCCGCCTCGCGCGAGTACATCGGCGCGCTCGATGATATCGATGCCGCCAAGGAAATGCTCCACGATACCACCGATGCCGATGAGAAGGAGATGCTCCAGATGGACATCTCCGAAAACGAGGCCAAGCTTCCCCAGCTCGAGGAAGACATTAAGTACATGCTCATCCCGAGCGACCCCAACGACGACAAGAACACCATCGTCGAGATTCGCTCTGCCGCCGGTGGCGACGAGGCGGCCATCTTCGCCGGCGATCTGTACAAGATGTACCAGCGCTTCTGCGAGTCGCGCGGCTGGAAGACCACCGTGCTCGACTCCAGCCCCAGCGAGGCCGGCGGCTTTAAGTCCATTGAGTTCAAGGTCGAGGGCGACCGCGTCTACTCCGTCATGAAGTACGAGTCCGGCGTGCATCGTGTCCAGCGCGTCCCCAAGACCGAGTCCCAGGGTCGCATCCAGACCTCCACGGCAACCGTCGCCGTGCTTCCCGAGGCCGAGGAGATCGACGTTCAGATCAACCAATCCGACCTGCGCATCGATACCTACTGTGCCTCCGGCCCTGGCGGTCAGTGCGTTAACACCACCTACTCCGCCGTGCGCATCACCCACCTGCCCACCAACACCGTGGTGCAGTCGCAGGAGCAGCGTTCCCAGATCCAGAACCGCGAGGTCTGCATGCAGATGCTGCGTGCCCGTCTGTACGAGATGGAGCTCGAGAAGCAGCAGGCAGAGCTCGGTGCCGAGCGCCAGAGCCAGATCGGCCACGGTAACCGTTCCGAGAAGATCCGTACCTATAACCAGCCCCAGGACCGCGTGACCGATCACCGCATCGGCTTCAACTCCACCTACAACGGCGTC
>URWQ01000022.1 GCA_900551635.1 uncultured Collinsella sp.
GCCGCAGCGGGCTCAATCCCGCCGGCTGGCATCGCTACGTGCCGATCGTGGCCGCCGTTGCAGTGATCGTCATCGCGCTCGCTGCGCTCGGATATGCCGGCGGTGGCGCCAACTTGGACGCAATGTTTAAATCGCCCGAGCTCGCGCATGTAGGTACAGAAGTTGTCGAGGGCGCTCAGGCCCAGACGAGCGTCGCGCCCCAGCGCGGTATCGTTGCGGCGGCCCCCACCCTCGCCGATGTGCAAAAGGACGAAGACAAGCAAGGCGACGACGTCGATGCGAATCAGACGAGCGAAACGGCAATAACTCCATCGGCGGGATAAGTTGCGAGTGGGGCAGCTAATTTGGGACGGGGCTTTTTTAGCTGCCCAAGACAGTGGCTCATTCGATGTCAGTCGCCAAAAGCGAGCGAGCCGCATTTGCGCCAAGGTGACGTGAAATGAGAGGGCGCTGACCTTCTGGTCGCGCCCTCGAAATTGAACGTCAGATTGGCGTGAATGCGGCCCGCGCAGCGTCAACGAGCCCGCCGTTCGGTAGAATGGCGGAACTAATTACCTTACGTAGACCACGTTGTCGCGGCGGGGTTTGGGCTCGGGCAGCGTGTCCTCGGCATAGCCCAGAATGCAGTGACCGACACCGCGCAGGCTGCCGTCGGCGGGTAGACCCCAACTGGCCAGTAGCTCCAGGCCCTCGGGCGAATCGAAAACCTCGTGGGCGCGATGAATCCAGCACGAATCAACGCCCAGCGCATAGGCAGCGTTGAGCAGGTTGCCCATGGCGAGCGAGCCGTCTTCCAGATGTGTGGGCACGCTGCGGTCAACCAGCACCACCACAACGGTCTTGGCGCCATAGAAGGGGTCGCTGTTGCTGCCCATGACTTGCGCGTTGAGCTGCGAGAGACGCTCGACGGTCGCGGGGTCGGTGACGGCGACAAACGTCACCGGCTGGCGGCCCATGCCGCTCGGTGCATATTGGCCGGCTTCGATAATACGTGCAAGCTTTTCGGCCTCGACGGGACGATCGCTGTAGTTGCGGCAGCTGCGGCGGTGAATGAGTGCTTCGATAGTCTCCATGGTGTCTCCTTGCGGTGGCGTTGCAGATGCCCCGTTCATACCCGTCGGGCTCAAACGATAGACGGTCAATTGCCCGGCCAAAAGGATAGATTCCAATTGGGAAAGTAGGTTTGCATAAAAGTACCTTCAGAATGTGACAAACAAATGGGATGGTTAAACGTTTTATCCCGTCTACCCTGCGGTTTTTTACCACTTGCCTAAATTACGAACGCATAACCTCTGATAAAGGTTTTACTAAAGGAGTACCAACGTTTATCAATGCGCCGTGGTGGCGCCGGGCCAGGAGGTAACATCATGTTCCAGGCTGGAGATGTCGTCGAGACCGATTTCGAAGGATTTCTGAAGCTGCTGCGTTCCAAGACGCGCGCTTTCGTGTCGATCAACGATCACGAGTACTACATCACGCACACCGATGGCTATTGGCGTGTTCAGGATTGCGAGGCCCTCAACGACAAGGGCCACTTTACTGACTGTTCTGAGTTGGTCAACACGGTCTGCGAGGTCGTCGAGCTGCCGTGGATTGCCGGCAAGAGCCTGCATGACAGCTTCTCGGGCGCTACGGTCTATGAGGCCGTCGCCGCTTAACAGGCAATAAAACCCGATTTTCACGTGACCGCTGGCGCCGCCCCCGCGCCGGCGGTCTTTTTCTGCCGATAGGCCATAAAAATGCACGCATTTGCGGAGAGCCTGTTGACGATAGTCAAAACTCGGACTAATCTAGAGACACATAATTGGTCAAAAATCGGACAATTGAATGGTGGGATAGATGAATAGTGCGGTTACGCTGGTCGACTTCGATCGGTTGCTCAATGGACTCGACCATATCTATTCGGAGTTCTCGCGCGCCTGCGGCCTTTCGGACTGCGCCTACTGGATGCTCGTCGACACGAGTGCAGCGGGCGGAAGCGTTGCCGTGAGTCGGCTGACGAGTGAATGGTTCTACAGCAAACAGACCATCAATTCGGCGATTAAAACGCTTAGGGCGCGAGGGCTTGCGACGTTGGAGTTTGCCGAGGGCAGTCGTAAAAACAAGGTTGTACGACTGACCGAAGAAGGCGTGCGGTTTGCCAAGCGCTACGCGTTGCCGGCGCAAAAAGCCGAGCAACAGGCATTCGAGGCGCTCGAGCCGTGGGAACAGTGCGAGATCATGCGCTTGGTCGGTAAGTTCTCCCATGTTCTTAACGAAGAGTGCGAGGCATTTAAACGGCAAGTGGCCGCCGAGAACGAGACTGACGATAAGGGCGAGGGGGACGCATGCGACTCTTAATGAGGTTTATGAGGCCGTACCGCGGTCTGATTGCGGTGACGCTGTTTGCGGTGCTGATAGATAACGTCGGTACGCTGTTGGTTCCCACGATGCTGGCGAACATGGTCAACACCGGTATTACCACGGGTGATGTCGACTATATATTACGCAACGGCCTGTACATGCTTATCGCGACCGGCATGGCCAGCGGCGGCACGGTGCTGGGCTGCTATCTTTCGGCGCGCCTGGCCGCCAACGTGGCCTGCGATATCCGCAATGCCGTGTACGACAAGTCGCTCGAGCTGTCCGCCAGCGACTTTGAGCGCTTTGGCACGGGTTCGATGATCACGCGCTCGCTCAACGACATCAACGTGATTCAGCAAGCTGTCCTTCAGACGATTCAGCTGGTGCTGCCGGTGCCGTTCTTGGCCGTGGCAGGCATCATTTTTGCTTGGTTCATCGATCCCGCCATGGGTACGCTGCTGGGCGTGGTGGTTGCGATCGTGCTGGTGGCGGCGGTCTTTACCGTTGCCAACGCCGCGCCGATCTTTATGCGCCTGCAGAGCTTTATCGACCGCATGAACGTGGTGCTGCGCGAGAACATCGTGGGCGTGCGCGTCATCCGCGCATTTAACAAGGAGCGCCACGAGGAGCAGCGCCTGGACGAGGTGTTTAGCGATTACGCGGCCAATGCCATCAAGGTCAACCACCTGTTTGTGGGTCTCGACAGCTCCAGCTTCTTTTTGATGAATATCGCCGAGGTGGCGGTGCTGTGGGTGGGCGGCAACCGCGTGGGCGTCCACGCCATGCAAATCGGTAGCATCTCGGCCGTGCTGGAGTACGCGATCCTGATCCTGTTCTTTGTGATGACGGCGCAGATGGTGATTCTGACGCTCCCACGCGCCGCCGCATGCCTGAACCGTGCGCAGCAGGTGTTGGAGATTGAGCCGAGCATCGTGGACGGCAAGCGCACGCTGGACACGTGCGCGGCGGAGTCTGTTGACGGTGCCGACGCGGTGGCCGTGTTCGACCACATGTCGTTCCGTTTTGACGATGCCGACGAGGATACCCTGTGCGACCTGAGCTTTGCCTGTCGCCGTAGCCAGACCACGGCGATTGTAGGCTCGACGGGTTCGGGCAAGTCGACGGTGGCCAAGCTCTTGCTTCGCTTCCACGATGCCACGAAGGGCGCCATTCGCCTGAATGGCATCGATCTGCGCGACCTTTCGCAAGACGACATCCGCGGGCGTATCGCCTATGTGCCGCAGAAGGCATGGCTGTTCTCGGGTACGGTGGCGAGCAACCTGCGCTTTGGCAACGAAGACGCGACTGAGGCTGACATGCTCCATGCGCTGGAGGTTGCCCAGAGCACCTTTGTGCTCGACCAGCCCCAGGGGCTCGATACGCCGGTGGCCCAGGGCGGCACGAACTTCTCGGGTGGTCAGCGCCAGCGCCTGGCGATTGCCCGCGCACTCATGAAGCATGCCGATCTATATATCTTCGACGACAGTTTTTCGGCCCTGGACTTTAAGACCGATGCGGCACTGCGCCATGCGCTGCAGGACGAGACGTGCGATGCCGCGGTGCTCATCATCGCCCAGCGCATCTCGACTATTTTGCATGCCGATCAGATCGTGGTGCTCAAAGACGGCGAGATCGTGGGCCTAGGCACGCACGACGAGCTCATGGAAACCTGCGAGGTGTACCGCGCAATCGCGGAATCGCAGATGAAGGGAGGTGAGTAGCATGACCGAGGAGCTCAAGAAGCAGGGCATCGTCGATGGCGCTGCGGTTGTAGAGACAGTCGAGGAGACGGGCGTCGCGCCCGACCTGGACGAAGCCGCCAAGGCGGCGGAGCGCGAGGCTCGCCGCCAAGCGCTCTACGAGGAAAACGAACGTGCCGAGGACGAGCGCGCCCGCGCCGAGGCAGAGCGTATGCGCGACGTGGACGACGAAGACGAGGACGAGACGCCTCGGGATACCTGGGCGACGGTGCGCCGCCTGTGGAGTGAGGCTGCCGGCGACCATTGGCGCTTCTATATCGTGTTCGCGAGCATTGTGTTCTATGTCATCTTTAACACCGCCGCGCCGGCATATAGCGCCCGCGTGATCGATGAGCTGTGGGGCCACATTCAGGTGGCGTTTGCCAACGACACCACTTTCAGCATCACCTGGGAGAACTGCGGCAAGACCATTTTCGTCTACTTTATGATCTGGACTGCCGCTGCCTCGTTCTATGCGCTCCAGAGCTTTTTGATGTCGAGCGTCGCTGAGCGTCTCAATCTGCGCCTGCGCAACCGCATCGCGCAAAAGCTCAACCGTCTGCCGCTCGCCTATTTTGACGCGCATCGTCCCGGCGAGGTCGTCAGCCGCGCGACCAACGACCTGGACAAGATGTCCGAGAGCATGCAGCGCGGATTGCTGCAGCTGCTCGTGTCGATCGGCACGGTTGTTGGTGCTGTGAGCGTGATGTTCGTGTTCAGCGTGCAGCTTACGCTCGTCTTTCTGTTCTTTACGGCACTGTCGCTGCTGGTGACGAAGGTCGTCTCGCGCCGCACACACGATGTGACGGGCGAGCGCCAGGAGTGGGTGTCCAAGATTACGAGTGCGGTCGAGGAAGGCTATTCGGGCCGTCTGGTGATCCGCGCGTTTAACCGCGAACGCCAAAGTTCTGCCGAGGTGCACCAGGCCTCGGGCGAGCTGGCACGCGTGAGTGCCAAGGCCGACTTTATGATCAATGCCGTCGGCCCTGCGGTGCGCTTTATCGGCCGTTTGGCGCAGATCGTGATCGCGCTGGTGGGCTGCAGCATGCTGGTTGCCGGTCACATGACCGTCGGCGTGTTCCAGGCGTTCTTCCAGTTTATCTACGAGGCGTCCGAACCCATGACGCAGCTGTCGTTTACCTTCAACTCGCTGCAGAGCGCGTTGGCGAGTGCGGAGCGCGTGTTCGACCTGCTCGATGAGCCCGAGATGGAGGCCGATCCGCTGCCGGACGAGGCCGCCAAGCTGCCGGGTCGCGTTGAGGGTCGCGTCTCCTTTGAGCACGTGCGCTTTGGTTATTCGCCCGACAAGCCGCTTATGCACGACGTGTCGTTTACCGCCGAGCCGGGCCAGAAGATTGCCGTGGTGGGAACCACGGGCGCGGGCAAGACGACGCTCATCAACCTGCTCATGCGCTTCTACGAGATTGACGGCGGGCGTATTACGCTCCGCACTCGTCTCCCGCTGGGGGGGGGGGATGCGAGCCGCATGGACCGCGGCGAGCTACGGCAGCAGTTTGGCATGGTGCTGCAGGACGCCTGGCTGTTCGATGGCACGATTGCCGAAAACATCGCCTACGGCTGTCCCGAGGCGACGCGTGAGGAGATCGTGGCGGCTGCGCGCGCCGCGCAGGTCGACTTCTTTGTGCGCACCATGCCGCAGGGCTATGACACGCGCGTGGCCAACGATGCCGAAAGCATCAGCCAGGGCCAGCGTCAGCTGCTGACCATCGCACGCGTGCTGCTCAATAACCCGGCGATTCTCATCCTGGACGAGGCGACCTCAAGCGTGGATACGCGTACCGAGCTTGCCATCGGTCGTGCCATGGACGCGCTCATGCGCGGGCGCACGAGCTTTGTGATCGCGCACCGCCTGTCGACGATCGTGGACGCCGACCTGATCTTGGTCATGGATCACGGCAACATTATCGAGCAGGGCACGCATAAGGAGCTGCTGGCTGCCGAGGGTGCCTACGCCGACCTCTATCTGAGCCAGTTCGCATAATGTGACAAAGGGACAGTCTCTTTGCCACATCACAAATAAGGCGCGCCGGGGATGAATTCCCTGGCGCGCCTTTGCGTTGATGCCGATGTCGTTTTGTGCCGCTTGCGTTCCTAGCGTTCGTCCACGAGCTTGGCGACGAGGGCCTTGAGCTCGGCCACCTCTCGCTCGAGTTCCTTGACGCGGCGGGCATTCTCGGTGATGCCCTGGCGGTTGAGGGCGGACTGCTCGGCGGCGTCATCGGGCATGTACTCGCGATGCTGCTTGGCGTCGAAACTCTCCTCGAACACACGGCAGCCGTTGCGCTTGATGATGCGTCCCGGCACGCCCACGACGGTGCAGTTGTCGGGGACGTCCTTAACGACGACCGAGTTGCCGCCGATCTTGACGTTGTTGCCGATGCGGATGTTGCCGAGCACCTTGGCGCCCGTGCCCACCGTGACATTGTTGCCCAGGGTGGGGTGACGCTTGCCGGTCTCGTTGCCGGTGCCGCCGAGCGTGACGCCCTGGTAGAGCACACAGTTGTCGCCCACAATGGTGGTCTCGCCGATGACGACGCCCATGGCGTGGTCGATAAAGAAGTGCTTGCCAATCTGCGCGGCAGGGTGAATCTCGACGCCGGTGATGTGGCGGGTGATTTGCGAGAGCACGCGGGCGAGCGAGCGATGACCGTGCTCCCACAGCCAGTGCTCGGGCACGTGGTTCCACTTGGCGTGCAGGCCAGGATAGGAAAGAAAGATGACCAGACCGTTTTGCGCGGCGGGGTCCTGCGCCTGGACGGTCTTGATGTCCTCGCGAATGGTATTGATAAAGCTCACCGGCCGCCCTCCCTTAGCGCCATGGCAATGCGATTCAATAAAGTATAGCGATTCGCTAGGGATTAAAAAGGACAATCTTGGCGGCTTTGCGCTACAAGTGTCAGTTATGCAAACTTGCTGGTAATGGAGTCATGCTTTTGTGGGGTTGCGCACGAGGGGGCACCGCAACCGTATACTGGTCAACTTGGACGTATCCGCGCCCACAACTGAGAGGTTTTACTTCATGGGTTTCATCAATTTTATTGCCGAGCTGCTTAAGGACCCGCGCACCGCGATCGCCAGCTGGATCGCCGCCGGCCCGCTTATGGCCTACGGCTGCGTGTTCCTGATCATCTTTATCGAGACGGGCGTGGTGTTCTTCCCGTTCCTTCCCGGTGATTCGCTGCTGTTCGCCTCGGGTTTCTTTGCCCACAACGGCGGCTTTAACATCGTGGCGCTTCTGGCCACCGCATGGGCCGCTGCCATTTTGGGCGATCAGTGCAACTTTATGATCGGTCACTTCTTTGGCCGCAAGATCATCGCTTCGGGCAAGGTCAAGGCCATGACGCCCGAGCGCATCAAAAAGTCCGAGGACTTCTTGGACAAGTGGGGTCACCTGGCCATCTTCCTGGGTCGCTTCTTCCCGTTTATCCGCACCTTTGTGCCCTTTATCGCTGGCATGGGCGGCATGCACTGGCGCAACTTTGTCGTCTTTAACGTGCTGGGCGGCATTACCTGGTCGACGGTCTTTACGCTGCTGGGCTACTTCTTTGGCGGCATTCCCTTTGTGCAGGAGCACTTTGAGCTGCTGATTATCGGCATCGTTGCTGTGTCGATCATCCCGACCGTGGTCGGTCTGGTTAAGGCCAAGCTGGGTAAATAGAACGCCTAGCTCGAGCCAGCGCGCAGACCGTACAGTTGAGGCCCGTCACCGCTTACGGTGGCGGGCCTTTTTGCTTCGGTCAAATGAAAATACTTTACTTAGTTAAAGAAAAGCGTTTTATCAGACGCGTGCGGGGAGTACAATCTCGTGCATGCGAATCGACGTGCCATCGGCTTTGATGCTGCTCGCGTGTCCCGTCCGGCTCTACGCTCCGGGCGTGCGACGTTGCGACGTGGTCGGCCTCGGTCCTTGCGTGCGGGTTCGCGAGTATGCAACTGTGTATGTAAGGAGCGACATATGACTGTCGAGAAGAAGGATATCGATTGGGGTAGCCTCGGCTTTGGCTACATGAAGACCGATTACAGCTACGAGGCTCATTGGAAGGATGGCGAGTGGGACGAGGGCGGCCTGACCACCGACCACACCCTGCATGTCTCCGAGTGCGGCGGTATCTTCCATTACTGCCAGGAGGTCTTTGAGGGCCTGAAGGCCTACACCGCCGAGGACGGCAGCATCGTCTGCTTCCGTCCCGACATGAACGCTGAGCGTATGTATAACTCTGCCCAGCGCCTCGAGATGCCCCCGTTCCCCAAGGACAAGTTCGTTGAGGCCGTCAAGCAGGTCGTTTCTGCCAACGCCGCGTGGGTTCCGCCCTTCGGCTCCGGTGCGACCCTGTACGTGCGTCCGTTTATGATCGGCTCCGGTGACGTGATCGGCGTGGCTCCCGCTCCTGAGTACACGTTCCGCATTCTCGTGACCCCGGTCGGTCCGTACTTTAAGGGCGGCCTCAAGCCCGTCAAGCTGCGCGTTTCCGAGTATGACCGTGCTGCACCGCACGGCACCGGCAACATCAAGGCCGGCCTGAACTACGCCATGTCCCTTAAGCCCACGATGGAGGCCCATCGCGAGGGCTATGCCGAGAACCTGTATCTCGACTCCGAGTCCCGCACCTATGTCGAGGAGACCGGTGGCGCCAACGTCCTGTTCGTGAAAGAGGATGGCACGCTCGTCGTTCCGCAGTCGCACACCGACTCCATCCTGCCCTCTATCACCCGTCGTTCGCTCGTTCAGGTTGCTCAGGACCTGGGCATGACCGTTGACCAGCGCCCCGTCGAGTGGGCCGAGGTCAAGGCCGGCACCTTTGTGGAGTGCGGCCTGTGCGGCACCGCTGCCGTCATCTCTCCGGTTGGCGAAATCGACAACAAGGTTTACGGCGTCGACGAGACCGTGACCTTCCCGGCTGGATACACCGAGATCGGCCCTGTGATGAAGAAGCTTCGCGAGACCCTGACTGGTATCCAGTCTGGTGCTGTCGAGGACAAGCACAACTGGGTTTACACCGTCGCGTAATTTGTCTTACCTATCCGGGCAGGGAACTTGTTCTCTGCCCTGCGGGTTCGGCGATGTCACAACGGGCAATGATTAATCTGAATAAAGATGGTGCGCGGCCTTTTAGGCTGCGCTTTTGCTTTGCTTCGCGCCATGTGGGGGCGGTGGCGACGTGCATTTTTGCGAGTATTCTGCAGTCGAAGGTCCCTGCATACCGATCTCGGGCAAAAAATCGGGAGTTCTCGATGTTTTCTACGAATGATGGGCGGGGTTATGGGCTGGCAGCGTTTGATTTGCAGGGATATTCGCGGTCTTTGGCATTTATCGTGGCGCCCGAAGCTCTTGGTTATGTTGAATACTCCTAAAAATGCACGACGCTTAGAGGGGGACCTTCGCGAAAAGGAAACCGCCCCGTCGAAGTATGCATTCGACGGGGCGGTTTATGCATTTGGCCGATTAAGGATGCGCTGTCAAACTACTAGAACTTGACGGTCGGGGCCTGGCGGGCTGCTTCGGCGGCCTCGAAGCCCTGGCGCTCCTTAAACTGGAAGATGCCGGCAAAGATGACAGCCGGGAACGTCTGAATGGCGTTGTTGTAGCTGAGCACGCAATCGTTGTAGCTCTGGCGTGCATAGCTAATCTTGTTCTCGGTATCCTCGAGCGATGCCTGCAGCTGCGTAAAGTTGGTGTTTGCCTTAAGATCGGGATAGGCCTCGGCTACGGCGAAGAGCTGACGCAGCGCACCGGTCAGCACGTTGTCGGCTTCCATCTTGGCTTCGGGCGTGGTGGCCTTGACGGCGGTGTTACGCGCGCTGATCACGGCGGAGAGCGTCTCCTGCTCGTGCTTGGCGTAGCCCTTGACGGTCTCGACCAGGTTGGGGATCAGGTCGTTGCGACGCTGCAGCTGCGTATCGATGTTCTGCCAGGCGTTATCGATGCGGTTACGCTTGGTGACCATGTTGTTGTAGATGCCGGCGATGGCGCAGGCAATCACAATGACAACAACGATGCCGATGATGACGGGAAGCATGATGTCTCCGTTTCGAATGGCCGCGGCGGCATGCGCCAGCTGCCGTTGGTATAACGCTACTAGTATACCCGCAACGTTTTGTCGTGCCGAACTTTCCGGTAAGCGTTGTGTTTTCGGCGGGGTTGGCACCGGGGCAAAGCGCGCGAGGTACAGGTGTAAGATATGCGACAGATTGACGAGTGTTGTCTTTGCCCTGAGGATGGCGATACCAGTGGACCTTCGCATCAAGAAAACCTACCGCGCCCTGTTCGATGCCTTTACCGAGCTTCTCGAGGAGCATCGTTTTGAGGACCTGACGGTTGCCATGCTGTGCGACCGCGCCATGATTCGCCGCACGACGTTCTACAAGCACTTTCGCGACAAGAACGATTACTTTGCCTTTTATATCGATGAGCTCATGTCGGGCTTGCCGCAAAAACAGCCCGATGAGGCCGGCGCGGTATCTGCCGAGGACGTGCGCGCGCTTCGGCACGCGATTTTGGACGATGCCATGGATTTGATTCTGGCGCACGAGCGGCTCATGGATAACATTTTGGCAAGCAGCATGTCGGGCATGTTGACCAACGTTATTTGCGACCGCATTGCCCGCTCCATCCGCGAGCGTGTGATGAACGTGCTTGCCGAGGATGCCCTGGCCCCCGTGTCACTCGAGACGACGTCTGAGTTTGTCGCCGGCGGTATTATTCGACTTTTCACGATATGGTGGGAATCGGGCCACGATCTTGAGCGTCGACCTGAGATAGCCGACGTGGTCGATGCACTGTTTGAGCGGACCATGACACCGGTGCATCACTAGGAGTGGCGGAGAGAGGGGGATTCGAACCCCCGGAACGCTCTCGCGCTCAACGGTTTTCAAGACCGCCGCATTCAACCGCTCTGCCATCTCTCCGTGAGTCGTAATGATAGCATCGTTTTGGATTTGCAACAGGGAAGGCGAACGATGACGATCACCGAAATCGATGAGAAGTTCATGCGTGAGGCGCTGGCCGAGGCGCGCGCCGCCGCTGCGGTGGGCGAGGTGCCCATCGGAGCCGTAGTGGTGCGCGACGGCGAGATTGTCGCGCGGGCGCATAATCGCCGCGAGCTCGACCAGGATCCTTCGGCGCATGCCGAGTTTTCGGCCCTGTGCGCCGCCGCTCAGTCGCTTGGACGCTGGCGTCTTTCCGATTGTACGGTCTACGTGACGCTCGAGCCCTGCTGCATGTGCGCGGGGCTTATGGTTAACGCGCGCGTGGGGCGCTGCGTGTACGGCGCGGCCGATGCTAAAGCGGGCGCTCTGGGGTCGCTATACGACCTCAATGCCGATTCGCGCCTGAATCATCGGTTTAATGTGACCGCCGGCGTGCTGGCAGACGAGTGCCGCGCGGTGCTGAGCGGTTATTTTAGTGGGCTGCGTGGCACCGATGGTGCTGGCTGCGGTTGTGGGGCCGATCTTGAGGCGCATACCGCCCACGCCGAGGCGCTTGCGGGTGTCGAAGATACTGCCGTTGGGGCGGTCGATTTTGGTGCCGCGTTCCGCCGGCCCCGCCGTGTGCAGCTGGCGATCGACTCCTTTAAGGGCAGCGTTTCGAGCGCGCAGGCGGAGGAGGCCGTTGCCGAAGGTGTGCGCCGCGTGTGGCCCGATGCCCAGGTAAGCGCGCTGCCGCTGGCGGATGGCGGCGAGGGAACGCTCGATGCCGTTGCCGCGTGCGGCGGTGAGGTCGTGGCATGTGAAGTCGCAGGCCCTCTGGGCGACTGTGTGTCTGCCCGGATGCTGGTGGACGGCGAGTACGAGTCGGCTGTAATCGAGATGGCCGAGGCGGCGGGTATTGGGTATTCGCCTTGCACAGAGCCGGCGGCGTTGGCCGCTACGACCTATGGCGTGGGCGAGCTCATGCTTCGAGCGGTTCGTGCTGGGGCAAAGACTATCTATATTGGTCTGGGCGGCAGTGCCACCAACGACGGTGGCGCCGGCATGCTGCAGGCGCTGGGCGCGCGTGTGGTCGATGATCAGGGCTGCGATGTCGCCCCTGGTCTCGCGGGGCTTGAGCAGGTGGCGAGTATCGATTTGGCACCGGCGCTTCGGGCGCTGAATAGCGCGCGTATCGTCGTGCTCTCTGATGTCGAGAACCCGCTCGTGGGGCGTCGTGGGGCACTTGCAGTGTTTGGCGGGCAAAAGGGCCTGCCGACAGACGATGTCGAAGCGCTGGGCAGGTACGACAGTTGGATGGTCGGCTACGGCCGCCTGCTCGATGCGGCGATTACCGGGGTGCGGGCTCAGGGGTTGTTGCGCGTGCCCGAGGGCGTGCGGACATTTGGCTCGGTGCTCGGCGTGCCTGGCGCGGGCGCGGCAGGTGGCTTGGGCGCCGCGCTGCTGGCGCTCGGTGCTGAGTTGCGTTCGGGCGTGGAGACGGTGCTCGATCTGATTGGGTTTGACGAGCGCGTGCGCGATGTCGACCTGGTCATTACAGGCGAGGGCAACATGGACGAGCAATCCGCTGCCGGCAAGGCGCCGGTGGGCGTGGCCCGCCGTGCCAATCGCTATGGCAAGCCGGCAGTCGCC
>URWQ01000023.1 GCA_900551635.1 uncultured Collinsella sp.
ACGGTCGCCGCCACGGCCACCGCGATCGTCACGACCGCCGCGAGGACCGCGGTCCTCGTCCAGGCCCATGGCGACGAGCGGAGCGATGACCTTATCGAGAGCGGCCATCAGCTCGGTGGCCTCCTCATAAGAAAGCTCAGGCAGGAGCTTCTCCTTCTTGTTGGCAAGCTCGACCAGGCCCTCAGCGGCATCCTCGGCAGCGAAGACAACGATCTTGCGCATATCGCCCTCGGCGTCGTCGATGCGGCCAACCAGATCGGCAGCCTCGGCCTCGGCCATCAGGCCATCGAGCTCACGAAGGCGCATGCCCAGCAGGTCGGACATTTCCTTCTGCTCCATCTTGGGCTTGAGGTCAAGGAGCTTGATGGCGCGCTCGATGTTCGCCATGCGCTCGGCCTTGGCCTCCTCCTCTTTGGAAATAGCAAAGCGACGGCTACGCAGCAGGCGGGCGGCCTTCTGCATCTTGTCCATCAGCTCTTCGTCATCGTAATCAACGGCGGCCTCGACAACCTCGGCCTCCTCCTCGGCGGAAACCTCGTCAGCAGCCTCAACCTCGGCAGCTTCGGTCTCCACGGTCTCGACTGCCTCGACCTCGGCAGCCATGGTCTCGTTCTCGGTCTCGTTCATGATCTCTTCGTTCTCGGACATGAGACTCCTTCTTGGCCCTCTCGGGCATCATCGCCCCATTCGCGGGGCCCGTCGCGCACTCTTTGCGCTTTAAACATTCATGCCTCTCGGCAAAACGTCCATTAGTTTATGGTGTCGCCATCCAATCTAGCTGCAGAATCTATGTGCACACATTAATGCGACATGTGCGACTCGCGACGAGCGTACACCAGCGACACCGCGAACCCGACCACGGCAATTACAGCCGCCACACGCACGGCAGCTGCAAATCCAATCGCCTGGGCAACGTCCGTCGCAGCGCCAGCGGCGCCGGCAGTCGCAGCAGAACTCGAGAGCAGACCGATAAACAGCGACGGGCCAAACGATGCGGCAATCATGTTCCACGTGTTGAGCAATGCCGTTCCGTGAGGATGTTCAGCGGCAGGCAGCGTCTCCAAGCCGGCCGTTTGCGAGGGGCTCAACACCAAACCGACTCCGGCATACACCACAACGGTCAGCGCCACGACGACGCCGATGTTCATGCTTGCCGCCGTCATCGAGATGGCAGTCTGTCCCACGGCAATCAGGGCAAAGCCGACCGGCAGCAGCGGCCATGCGCCACGGGCGTCCATCACGCGTCCGCCCACAATCGAGGTCACAGCGTTGCAGGCAATTGCCGGCAAAATGAGCAGGCCCGCAACAAGCGCGGTCATGCCGTATGCGCCCTCAAAATAGAGCGGCAACAAAACGCTCATCGAGAACGTCGTCATCATCGACACCACCACAAGCAAGCACGCAGGCCAAAAACGAACGCTCGCCATGGGACGCACGTTAAGCACCGGATGCTCGAGCTTAAGCTGGCGGGCCGCAAACAGGCCGAGCAGCACAACGGCGGCAAAAAGCGTCACGATGCCGGCAATCAGATTGGTCGAGAACTCGCCTACGGAATACACAAATGCCGTAATGCCGGCAGCGAGCAAAACAACCGACAGAATATCAAGCGTGGCGTTCGAGCGCTCTCCGACATTCTGAACAAGCTTTACGCCCGCCGCAGCGACCACAATGCCGCCCACCAGCGGCACTACGAACACCGCCCTCCAGCCAAACAACGTGCACATAAGACCGCTGATCACAGGTCCAAACGCCGGCCCCAGCGTAATGCAGGCACCGCCCAGGCTCAGATACAGACCGAGCTTCTCGCGCGGCGCGCAAGACAACACCACGTTCATCATGAGCGGGAACAAGATGCCCGATCCCGCAGCCTGCAAAATACGACTTGGCAGCAAAACGCTAAACGACGGAGCGACCAGGCACAGGACTTCGCCGGCGACCATGCATCCGCATGCGAAAAACAGCAGCTTGCGCGTCGAGAAACGGCCGGACAGGAAGGCCATGATGGCCGTAAAAATCGACGTCACGATCATGTAGCCCGAGACGAGCCACTGTGCCGTGGTGGCACTCACCGAAAAGGCTGCCATAATGTCGTGCAACGCCACGTTAATGATGTTCTCGTTAAACGCGGCAACAAAGGCTGCAATATACATTACGACGAGAATCGCCGCAGAGGCCGATGGCGTTACTTGAACTTGTTGCTGAGATTTGCTCCCCATGCATTTCCTTCCTCTTGGAACGACAGTCGCATCGCCCCAGAGGAACGGTCCAGGGCGAAAAATGAGCCCTAGACTTACGCCAGACGCCGTACACGACGAATCTGGCAACATGGTCCAACATCGAAAGATTGTAACGCGGACGCACAGCTTTCCTTCCGCGCTATTATTAAAAGTCCACGAAAGCATAAGACATGAGGAGCCCGCCATGATTAAGCCCATCATGAAATCCGAGTTCTTTTTGCGTCTGCCTTCCGAAGACGCGGGACCCGACGATGCCGCAACCGGGCAGGATCTCCTGGATACACTCCACGAGCATGAGCGCGAGTGCGTGGGCCTCGCCGCCAACATGATCGGCGTGCGCAAACGCATCATCTGCGTAAAGGACGGCAACAGGACACTCCTGATGTACAACCCTCAAATTCTTGAGCAGGTCAATGCCTATCAGACGAGCGAAGGATGCCTCTCGCTGACCGGCGAGCGTCCCTGTACCCGCTATCGCCGCATTAAGGTTGAGTATTTGGACGAGAACTTCGTTCACCGCATCAAAAACTTCTCGGGCTACACCGCCGAGATCATCCAGCACGAAATCGACCACTGCAATGGCGTCGTGGTTTAGGCCACCTGCCAAAATGAGGGTACCGGAGGCCTCCCTATGGATATCAGCCGCTTTGGCGAATTCGCCATCTTAGCGCAGTCACGCACGTTTCTTGATGCGGCGGAACTGCTTTTCATGTCGCAATCAACCCTCTCCAAGCACATCATGGCAATGGAGCACGAACTCGGCTGCAAACTCATCGATCGAAGCCAGCGCCACGTAACACTCACCGCGCAAGGTGAAGCGCTCCTCCCCTATGCGCAAAAAATTGCGACGCTTCAGCACCGCTATCTTGCCGCCATTCAAATAGGCGCAGGTGAGCCGCTCGAGCACCTCACCGTAGGTTCTATCCCCATTATGGCCCCTTATGGGATCACGGACGCCGTCATCGATTTTCAGCAGGCGAACCCCTCATATTCTGTTGAGCTCATCGAGGGCGAGGGCGACACACTCAAGCGTATGCTCCTGCACGAGGACATTGACCTGGCCTTCATCCGTGACAGTGGCGCCATCGAGCCGGAGTTCAAAAAGATTCCCTTTACGACTGACCGGCTCGTGGCCGTCCTTCCGCTCGACCATCCGCTCGCCGAACGTGACACCGTCGAGATAGACGACCTTATCGACGAGAATTTCCTCATGCTTCCCCAAGGCTCGTTCGTAAGCGAGCTCGTCCTTTCCCTTTGTCGCGAAGCTGGATTTGGCCCACGCGTTACGTTCACCGGCAAACGAGCCGAGAACATCATCTCTCTTGTCGCACGCGGCGCCGGCGTCTCATTCCTCATGCGCAAGCCGGCGGAATCGCTTGCCAGCGGAAAGGTAGCCCTGGTGCCGCTCGAGCCCGCGACGACCTCCGAGGTCAGGCTCTACCTCAAGCGAAACGCCGCGCACTCGCAGGCGGTCGTCTCGTTCATCGGCTTCCTCCCCTACCGTCAGCTCCTGCAGGGCGACCGTACGTCTTCCACCGCGGCACGACCGTCATAATCCCCGCTGCTCCACAACCGCAGACTTGTGTCCGCAAACACGCTGACAACGGCACAAAACACAAATATGCCTCGGGCGGCACGTCGCCGTCCGAGGCATATTTAGTTAAAGTGCGCAGACAGACTAGTCCACCGAGATGTTGAGCGCCTTACCGCCCTCGTCCTTCCTGGTACCGATCACCATAGCGGCGACAAGAGCCAGAACGAAAGCGACCACACCGGAGATGACAAGGCCGATAAAGCCCATGTCGATGCCGGCAGGGTTAATAAAGCTCGGAAAACCGAGCGGGCCGGAGGCACCGAAGGCATAGAGTTTGGCACCCATGAGGCCGGCGATGGCGCCGCCTACACCAGCGGAAATAAAGGTTGCCCACATAAGGCGCTTACGCGGCAGCAAGATGGCGTAAAGCGCAGGCTCGTTGACACCGAAAATCGAAGAGACAAGGGCGGGAATGTTGACGGCAGCATTTTCCTCGGAATCCTTGGTTCGGATGATCATGCCAAGCACAGCACCGGCGATGGCACAACCGCCTGCATACACGAGCGGATTAATGAGGTCATAGCCGTAGGTTGCGACATCGAGAAACCACAGCGGGATGATACCCCAGTGCAGGCCGAACATGACGAGCAGGCTCCAGAACGTGCCGATGACGAAGCCGGCGATGGCGGGCTGGAAGTTGATGAGCATCAAGATGATCTGGGCAACGATGTTGGAGAGGACCGTCATGACCGGACCGACCACAAGCAGGCCAAGGATGCCGCAAATGAGGAGCGTCAGGATGTTGGAGAAGAACGAGCTCACAAGCGCGGGCAGCGCGTTAGAAAGGGCCTTGTGCACCTTGGAGGCAATCCAGACGATAAAGATCGCAGGCAGAATCGTCGATGAGTAATTCTGCATGATCAGCGGGATGCCAAAAATATCACCGTAGACATTGGACTCGAAGACCGTGCCGGCGCCGAGCGTGTAGAGCGGATCTCCGCCCATAAGGGCAACGAGCGTCGGGTAGACGAGGATACCACCGAGCGCCATTCCCATAACGGGCTTAAGTCCGAACTTCTTGGCCGACGTCCAGCCAATGATTAGCGGAAAGTAATAGAAGACCGAATCTCCGATTGCCGAGAGCGTCACATACGTATTGCTGTCCTTGGCAAGCCAACCGGCAACCGTGCAGAGCGCGAGCATCGACTTGATAAAGCCACCGGCCATAAGCACGCCAAGAACCGGTTGCAGAATCTCGGAGATGATGGCAAGCAGACGCGAGAATGGATCGCTCTTTTTGACGTCGTCGCCTTCATCGATATCGAGCGCGGGTTTGGAGTCGAACCCGCCAATCTGAACAAGGTCGTTGTAGACGGCCTCGACAGTGGCACCAATCACGACCTGATACTGTCCGCCGGCCTGGATAACGTCAACGACGCCCTTCGTCGCCTTAAGCTCATTGGTCTGGGCGAGCGATTCATCCTTGAGGTAGAAGCGAAGACGCGTAATGCAGTGGCTCACGTCTAACACATTGTCTCGACCACCGACCTTTGTGATGATTTCATCGCAAAGCTTCTGGTATTTCATGGAATTCTCCTTTTTCTGAGCGGGGTATAGCATCGATTTCATACCTCCGTAGTCGACGTGGGAGGACAAGGAACCCGCTCCCCCCCTTTGAAATCCGCGGACGCACGTACGCCCGGGATGGGAAACGGCAGAGAAGATGGAAGATGCCGATCACATGGCAGTAAGCCTCATTGGCCCATGCCACGCAATCAGGCCTACAGACGCGAAGCTGCTGCGCCGAGAAGTCTCGTCGTCTGGCAGAACTTGTCACACAGACGTTCCGGTTCGCCCTGGGGAATCTGAGTACGCTCGGTCTCAAAGGAGAGGCCGTACTCGCGTGCCGGAAGGAAATACTCAAAATAGCCGTTAGTGTAACCGCAGACTATTCCCTCGACCGGACATTCGCGCTTCATGCGAATGCCCAGGTCGCTGCCGAGTTCACTCGGGAACACAAAGAGATGCAGGCCGCCCAGACTGATGACGGCACACTTAAGCGTGAGCGAAAAGTCGTCATGGGCAACGGTGTGATAGAACGTCTGAGGCTCGATGCGGTCAAGAACGACCTCGCGATCGAGCTTGATCTGGGAAATCGCCTCGGCAAGACCGGTCGAAACGCGCTCGACCTCGGGAATGCCGCGTCCTTGGCGAAAATTGCGGTCGCTACAGTCGCCAGCAGCACCGACGACCATGGCCGGATAGTAACCAAGGCTCTGAGCGAGCTTTTTGCCGGTAAGACCGGCGAGTTCGCTCGTGAGCTCCGTGCAGTCGGGTCCGACACAGGCAGAATGCACCGCCCAGTTCACAAAGCCCGCAAACGATTTGCCTTCGTCATCGAAGAACGACACCACGATAACCTCATTGTCGGCAAGCTCTCCGGGAATGATGCGGTTGTCGTAGAAACCGGTGATGACTTTTTTGCCCATGCGGCAGGTCGCAGGTCGCGCGTTGGCGCGGCACTCTTCGAAGCATTGACAGATGGTATCGAGGAACCAGCGATAGTAGTTCTCGTCGAATTTTCCCGTCCACCAGCTGCGGTGGTAAGCGACGATTGAAGTATGGTCGTGCGTCGCCGAGAGCAGAACGCAGTCACGGTCGATTCCATAGCGCTCGGCGAGCATCGTCTTAACCTCCTCGGCCATGCTTTCCTCAAACTCGAGAACATCGGCGTTGAAGAGAAAAACTTCGCGGTCGTCCTGTTGGAAAAGAATCGCGTTGGCGAAGACGTCGTCATGGACGCCTGTCGCAGGCTCCAGACGGTTGGGGAGGTTACGGTATCCGATTAGATAGATGTCGCCTTGCGGGGTGATCTTGCGGCGTGCATGTCCGATATTCATGCAAGTTCTCCTTTTTGTCGCGCCGCGTTCAAAGCGGCAAGGATGGTTTGGAGGAGGCGCTCATGGGAGCCGGCGGCAAAACCGGAGTTCATGGCCTCATAGGTGATTTTCTCGTACGCATCGGGGGCCGGCAGATACTTCTGCCCTCCGTTGACAAGCGTGGCAAAGAGCACGGGGCAGAATCGGGCGGCGCGCACGGCGGCGCCAAACGAGCTCGAAACCTCGGGCTGGATACCAACGAACTCGGCATTTCCCAGCCGAAGTAAATAGACCCTCGTACGCTGGTCGCCTGCCGCATGAAACTCATAAGTTCGATGCGGGGCCAATGAGCAGAAGTCGGCGCGCGTCTGGGCGGGCAAAAGGACGTCGACCGTGCGAGCATCGACGCCGATGGCATCGTCCTCACGCGCCGCACGGACGGCCTCAATCAACGCATCGCTCATAGCGCGACCCTGTCGATGCAGCATGCGATATCCACTCTCGTGAGCATCTAACGTTTGCTTCGCCCCGGTCGAATCGAACGCAACGGTCACGGCGCGCCCCGCCGGACTCTGATCCCCCGCGGCACCGGGTAGCAGCAACACGACTCCGCCCAATTCGCGCTCGAGAGCCATGGCGGCAAAGCCAAAGAGGTCCCCGCTCACCAAGCGCTTCCCCTGAGAATCGTGCGATCCGTCGAGCACGGAAGACTGGACATCAGCCGTCGCAAGCATGGCAACGAGCCCGCCCTCGGCATCCCTCGCGACAAGTACGGGCATCGCGTGGTCGGCAAACCCCTTGGGGTCTACTCCCAGCCACCAGCCGGCCGGTGTCTCAATGTCGCGGTTAACGTTCACAGGACAGTAGCCCTCCGCCGAGGCGAGCGTGACAGAGCGAATGCCCGCAACCGCCTGCTCAACGGCCGCGCGTGTCGCGGCGATGAGCGCGGCACGATAGCGCTCATTTCGATCGCGGGCATCGGTGTCGGCCAGATGCCCAGGGGTGCGCACGTGAGGCGCAGAAAACGTGTGGGTCGGGACCACCCAAGAAAAGGCGCCGTCGCAATTGGAGACATCCTTGACAACCTCACGCAGATCGACGAGTAGGGCCGGAGCGATCGAGGTAACCTCAAGTGAAAGGATGCAAGCGCGCCGCCCCATCCCTTCGACCACGAAGGCACGGGCAAAGATTTCATGACGGAGTGCGTCGAAACCGTCGAACGGCAATACGTCCTCTAAGTTAATGGCCACCCGGGCGGCTCCGGCCTTCATCTCTCCCTTATCCATGGCGAACGCCCTCCTTTATCTGTCGCTCACTCGATGCCGTACAAGCGCTGTGCCGTGCCGCCAAGCATAAGGTCCTTGTCCGTATCACTTAAATCTGTGGCGCGGACGCAGGCGACACCCTCTGTTAGCCACTCGCGTTTAACGGGATAACTCGTACCAAAGACAATATGGTCTGCACCAAGGACTTCAACCGCACAGGCAAGAAGCGTCTCGCCCCAAGGCTGAGCATGGGACATGTCGAAATAGATGTTGTTCTCAAGACGCTTGGAGACCGTCTCGGTATCGGTCTGGAAGCGACCCGAGGCATCTGAACGCTTGGGACCGTGCGGCAGCAGCATCTCCTTAAACGCAAAATAAGCGCCACCGAGCATGGAGTGGACCATCTTGACGTTGGGATAACGCTCGAAGAAGTCGCTGAAGATTTCACGACCGATTGCCGTGGTCTGGTCGACGCAACGGCCGTAGGAGCGACGCAGGTTGTCGTATGCGAGCAGCGACGTATGCTCGACCGGTACGGGCACATGGTGCACGTAAACGGTGACGCTGCGTTCGTTCAGTCGCTCAAAAAAGTTCGAAAAGATCGGATCGTCAAGATAACGCTTGCCGTAGTGAGCGCAGAGCTGCACGCCCGCGAAACCCTCGTCGAGCCTGCGATCGAGCTCCTCGAGGTTCGCCTCGGTGCCAAAGGGAGGCACGGCGACAAGCGGTATCAAGCGACCGTTCGACGCTTTTGCGTCAGCGGCCATACCGTCGTTGAAGCGCCGGCACATCTCGAGTGACATCCACTCATGGCAGCCGGGGAGTTTGAGAATCGCTTTATCGACCCCCGCCTCGTCCATGTCTGCCAGACGCTTCTCAAGGGTGTAGTCTCCCTCGATATAGTTGAGGCCTGGGAAGCCAGCGGGCTTTTCGATCACAATCTGTCGCTTGCCCGTGGGGCTTACGGTCAGGTAGCCCTCGGTGTCGTAAGCGCGGGGCACCTCGGCCAAAAACTGTTCACAGAGTGTCTCGTCATGGAAGATGCGCTCGTCAAACCAGTAGGAATTTGCATCGATAATCATTGGTGGGGACCGCCTTTCATCTTGTCGAGAACATTCTAAAAAAGCGGACACACGGACATCAATTCCAGTTGAAGCACACTGTATTCCATTTTGGAATACAGTTTTCCGTTCACACGCGATTCCCACTCGCCCAAACGATCGAGACGCCGACAACGCGAGCTTTAACAGAAAACGGTCGGCCCGCATCCGTTGCGGGCCGACCGTTTCATTACAGGCTACCTTTGCCGTTACGCCTGACGGTAATGATCAAAGAAGTCGGCGAGGTCTTCGAGCGACTCTATGAGCACTTCCATGCGCGGCAGGTACACGATGCGGAAGTGGTCGGGCTCAGCCCAGTTGAAGCCGCCGCCGCGCGTAATCAGGATCTTCTTCTCGTGCAGCAGGTCAAGGGCGAATTGCTCGTCATCGGTGATGTTGAAC
The DNA here is from genome assembly GCA_900551635.1 of uncultured Collinsella sp. Classification (GTDB taxonomy): domain Bacteria; phylum Actinomycetota; class Coriobacteriia; order Coriobacteriales; family Coriobacteriaceae; genus Collinsella. Next base: position 9,418 of record URWQ01000023.1, read on the forward strand.
TTCTTCACATCCATCTTGGGGAAGATGTAGAACGCTGCACGCGGCTTAACCACCGAGATGCCGTCAATCTTGTTGAGCGCCTCATACACAAAGTTGCGCTGCTCGTAGACACGGCCGCCGGGACGGATGTAGTCGTTAACGGACTGATGGCCACCGAGTGCCGTCTGAACGATCGACTGAGCCGGCACGTTGGAGCACAGGCGCATGTTCGAGAGCATGTTGACGCCCATGATGAAGTCGCTCATGCAGCGCTGGTTGCCCGAAAGCACCATCCAGCCAATACGATAGCCCGCGATCATGTGCGACTTGGAAAGGCCGCTAAAGGTGACGCAGGGCAGATCGGGAGCGAGCGAGGCAATCGAGACGTGCTCGTAGCCGTCCATGCACAGGCGGTCGTAGATCTCATCGGCAAAGATCATCAGCTGATGCCTGCGTGCAATCTCGACGATGCCCTCGAGTACCTCGCGCGGATAGACAGAACCCGTGGGGTTGTTGGGGTTGATGATGACGAGGGCTTTGGTCGCACTCGTAATCTTGGACTCCATATCCTCCAGGTCGGGGTACCAATCCGCCTGCTCATCGCACAGATAATGTACGGGATGACCGCCAGCAAGGGTTGCGCACGCCGTCCAGAGCGGATAGTCGGGGCTGGGGATCAGAATCTCGTCGCCATTGTCGAGCAGCGCGTTCATCGAAAGCTGAATGAGCTCGGACACGCCGTTGCCCGTGTAGATATGCTCCATCTGAACGTTGGGCAGGCCCTTGATCTGCGAATACTGCATGATCGCCTTGCGCGCGGAGAACAGGCCACGCGAGTTGGAATAGCCTTCGCAGTCGGGCAGCTGCTGGCGCATGTCCTTGATGACCTCATCGGGTGTGCGGAAACCGAAGGGCGCCGGGTTGCCGATATTGAGCTTGAGGATGCGCTCGCCCTCGTCCTCCATACGGGCGGCCTCGTCGACGACGGGACCGCGCACGTCATACAGGACGTTATCGAGCTTGGTGGATTTAGAAAAAGTACGCATGGTGGTGCTCCTTGCAATTTGAGCTGAGGGATGGGGTTCGGGCTTGAAATCGTTGCGGGGTGATGATGCCTCGCCTTGATCGGCGTCGCCGGCAAGCAGCCAGGTAACATCGACCTCCAAAATACGGGCGAGCAGCTCGGCCACATCGCGCCGCGGGATCGTCTTGCCGCCCACATATTGGCTCATCTGACTCTTGCCGAGTTTTTTGCCGAGCATCTCCGATGCGCGGATCACGTCCGACTGGCGAACGTCGCGATCGGACATAGCCTGTCGCAGGCGATCGCTAAACGTCTCTTGGGCCACTAGAACCTCCTTGCTGGCAAAGTTCAATTTATAGAACACGAATTGAACCATGGTTCAATTTAGCAAGCAGTATAACGCGGCGCTTCATTCGAAAGTTCAATTTCATAAGAAAATGTATCGGACTCCGAGATCTGCCCAAAGCAAACAATGGCGTGTACACGTTTAGAGGTATTCGAGAAAACGGGCGGCGGCAAGCGAAACATCGGCCGTTCGATATATGGCGTTGATCTGCCGATGAGGATGTCCCTCGAGCGGACGCACGGCAACATCGAACTGACAGCGACGCAAGATAAGTGCCGGAAGAACGCTCACGCCCAGACCGTCCTCGACCATAGCCATAATCGCATAGTCATCCCAGGTCGACAGTTTTGAGCGCACTGACAGCCCCGCCCGACGGAACAGCGGCGTAATCTCATCATCGGTACCCCGTTCCAGCAGAATAAACTGCTCGTTTGCCAAATCGGCAAGGGAAACGACCTCCGCGGTGGCAAGCGAGGAGTCCGCTGGCACCACGGCCATCAACTCGTCTTGCACCAACGGTCGCGACGCCATGCCGGCGCCGCGTGGCTCGCGCGGGATAAAGCCCAGGTCACAACGACCCTCAGCCACCCATTGTTCAATCTCTGAGTAATCGCCCATCAGCAACTCGTAATCGACGTCCGGGTGATCGGCGCGAAAGCGCGCAATCACTGGCGGCAGCACGTGGGTCGCCACACTCGAAAACGTACCGATGCAGATTTTGCCGCGCATGAGCCCACGCATCTCATCCACGCGTCGCTGCAAGCGAACGAATTCCTCGCAGAGCGCCTCGACAGCCGGCATGACCTGCCGCCCGTCGGCAGAAAGAGCAACACCCTCACGACTGCGGTCGAGCACCTTAAAACCCCAATCGGCCTCAAGATCGGCCACCATGCGACTCACGCCCGACTGCGAATAGCTCAGCCGCTCGGCGGCGCGCGTAAAACTGCCGGCGCGCACCGTCTCGAGCAGCACCTGCATCTTTTGAATATTCGTTTCCACGACACACCTCCACCTTTGCATGAGTTTTTGTCATGTTTGTCATGCATTATATTCGCTTTTCTTCTAAAGCCAGTTCACCCATAGTGAACATGCTCGGATAAAGAGGGGACGTCAGCGCATGAACAACGGACTGTTTGCGTACTTAGCAGCATTGCTATTGTTTGGCTCCAACGGCATCATCGCCGCTGCCATCGCGCTGCCGAGCTCCGATATCGTGCTCCTGCGCACGTTTTTGGGCGCACTCTCGCTTGTCACCATCCTCGCCATCACCCAACGCCATAAGTTGCAGGCGCCATCTCGTCCCCGCGAAGCCGCGGCCCTCCTCCTCTCGGGAGCCGCGCTGGTCGCCAGCTGGATTTTTCTGTTCCGCGCCTACCAGACGATCGGCGTCGGCGTATCCTCGCTGCTGTACTACTGCGGCCCCATCATTGTCATGGCGCTCTCCCCGCTCATCTTTTGCGAAAAGCTGACCGGCGGCAAAATCGCCGGCTTTATCGCCGTTGCTTGCGGTGCCTTTCTCATTGCAGCGCAAGGTCTAGGCGGCAATATGCCCATTGCGGGTATCGTCTGCGGCATCGCCTCGGCATTTTGCTATGCGCTGATGGTCATCGCTAGCAAGGGTGCACCACACATCGAAGGCCTCGAAAACTCCACGCTCCAGGTGAGCGCCGCCTTTGTGACCGCGCTGGTCCTCACGCTCACCACGCAGGGCGCTCCCTCATTCCTGTCCGCCGACGTCGCCGCCAGTATTGATTGGCGCGCCGTCGTCATGCTCGGCGTCGTCAACACCGGCATCGGTTGCCTGCTCTACTTTAGTGCCGTCGCCAAGCTGCCCGTCCAGACCGTCGCCGTCGTCGGCTACCTCGGGCCGCTTTCGG
>URWQ01000024.1 GCA_900551635.1 uncultured Collinsella sp.
CGCGAGGGCACTCGTTCTAAGGATTCTGCTAAGCCTGGCATCAAGGAAGTTGCAGCGGTGGCGGGGGTTTCGCCTACTACGGTATCTCGCGTGCTTAATAATCGCGGCTACATTAGCCAGGAAACCCGCGATAAAGTCCATGCGGCGATGGAGCGCATCAACTATACGCCCAACGATATCGCCCGTGCCATGCTCAACGGTCGCCTGAATCTTATCGGTATGATCGTTCCCTTTGTGAGCAGCCCGTTCCATGCTCAGGTTGTGCAGTCGGTCGAGCGCACGTTGGCGGAAAACGGCTTTAAGATGCTGCTGTGCAACAGCGCCAATCGACCCGATCTTGAGCGTTCCTATATTGACATGCTCCGCCGCAATATGGTCGACGGCGTCATCGTCAACTCCCTCAATATCGGTGCCGAGGCATATGCCGAGATGGGCTTGAGCCTGGTTGGCATCGACTGCGATCTTGGCGAGGGCTCTGTCCAGATTGCAAGTGACAGCTATGGCATTGGCGAGCTCGCCACGCGCCGTCTGATTGATGACGGCTGCAGGCGTATCCTGTGCCTGCGCAGCAATAGCCGCATGCGCATGCCTGCCAATAAGCGTACCGATGCCTACCTCGATGTTGTTGAGCAGGCCGGTTTGCCCGTGCTTGTCCGTGAGGTCGAGTTCGTTAAGCCCGACGACGAAAAGAGCGCGGTCGTTGCGAAGATCCTCGATGAGAACCCCGATATTGACGGCATCTTTGCGGGAGACGACACGATGGCGGCCATCTGTCTCAACGTTATGAAGCAGCGCGGCTTGAGCGCTCCGGATGATATTAAGGTCGTGGGCGCGGATGGTGCCCGCCGCACTATGACGTTTATGCCTGACTTAACAACCGTACGCCAAGATATCGATCGCATCGGTGAGCTCGCGGCGCAATCCATCATCGCTCTTGTTAACGGTGAAAAGCCCGAATCGAATATCAAGCTCCCCGTTGAACTCATTGAGGGCAAAACCGCGTAGTTCATCCCGTGCCAAAAGAATCCCTCAAACGCCTCTGATGACCGTTCACCGGCATATGTCAACCGTTTGCCGACGACTGGAACTGCGAAAAGATGTATTGGTATGAAAACGTTTGACATATGAAAACGATTGACATATCTTGCAGTTGTACCGAGTTAGTATCTTGTGGGAAAGGAAGTCTCGGATGCACAAGGTGTATTACCAGCCTGAGGGAATTTGGGTAGGCGACATCATGCCGTACGGCGAGGACGGCACGTTCTATCTCTATCACCAGCGTGACACGCGTAACCCCGGACCTTTTGGAGAGCCGTTTGGCTGGGCACTCGCGACGACCAAGGATTTCGTCAACTACAAGGACTTTGGCGAGAGCCTTGAGCGTGGCGGCGACGAGGAAGTCGACCAGTATGTTTATGCCGGCACGGTGTTTAAGGTGGGCGACAAGTACCATGCGCTCTACACTGGTTGCAATCGCGATAAGGTCCGCGCACGCTTGATGAAGCAGGTTCTTCTTCACGCAACGAGTGACGACGCCGTCAAGTGGGAGAAGAACATCGCCGAGACGCTGCTTCCGCCCCAGGAGGGTTACGATGACCGCAACTGGCGCGATCCCTTTGTGCTTTGGGATGAGGAGAACGAAGAGTACATGCTCATCCTCGGCACGCGTGTGGGCGAGGACAAGCGTCTGATGACCGGTCGTCTGGTCAAGTTCACCTCCAAGGACCTGGATACCTGGGAGTTCCAGGGCGACTGGTGGAATCCGGGCCTGTACACCATGTTCGAGATGCCTGATCTCTTTAAGATGGGCGACTGGTGGTATCTGGTGTTCTCCGAGTACAGTGATGGCAACAAGACTCGTTACCGCATGTCTCGCTCCATCAACGGTCCTTGGATCACTCCTGCTGACGATTCATTCGATGGCCGCGCGTACTATGCCGCGCGTACCGCATTTGATGGCGAGCGCCGCGTTCTCTTTGGTTGGGTTCCTACGCGTGACGAGGGTGGCGACCCCAGCTCTTACCTGTGGGGTGGCACCTTTATGCCTCTCGAGATCGTTCAACGTGCCGACGGAACGCTCGGCACCAAGCTCCCTGACAGCATGCTTGGCGCCTTTGGCGAGGCTAAGGCAGTCGAGGCCATTGAGCTTTCCTGCGAGTCGGGCAAGGTCGAGCAGGTGCTCGCCGCGGATGCCGGTTCCACCTATATGCTCGACGCCGACATCGAGCTCGCCGGTGACGCTGCCGGCTTCTCGGTGAAGCTCGCCGAGGACGCCGAGTCCGGTCTTGCCTATGAGTTCCGCGCCAACCTGCGTGAGGGCAAGCTCGAGTTTACGGCGGCCCCCCAGTATCCGTGGTTCCAGGTCAACAACATGGGCCTCGAGCGTCCGTTGTTCTTTAAGGGCGAGGGCACTCATCATGTGCGCCTGGTCGTTGACGACGATATCGCGACCATCTTTGTCGATGATGTTGCGCTTAACGCTCGCTTCTGCAATAAGCAGGGCCAGGGTGTGGCGCTGACGGTCACCGACGGTACGCTCAAGTGCGCAAATGCAACGATCGCGTCTCTGTAATGGCATCAAAACGTCTTATGATTTCGTAAAGGAATGGAGAGGAACATGGACTACAAAGTAGTGTCTCAGCAAGTCGTCGACAACGTCGGCGGACTGGAGAACATCGAGGGCGCCACGCATTGCGTGACCCGTCTGCGTCTGGTGCTCAAGGATACGAGTAAATACAACAAGGCTGAGCTCGAGAACATCGATGGCGTCAAGGGCGTGCTGTACAACAGCGGCCAGCTCATGATCATCTTCGGTACCGGTACCGTCAACAAGGTTTACGATGAGTTTATGGCTCTGACGGGCGTTAAGGAGATCAGCGCTTCCGAGGTCAAGGGCGCCGAGGCGGACAAGAAGGGCAAGTTCTTCTCGGTCCTCAAGGTATTCTCGGACATCTTTATCCCCATCATTCCCGCCTTCGTCGGCGCTGCAATCATCATCGGCCTTAAGTCGCTGATCGTTGCCAACGGCCTCTTTGGCATGGAGGGCAGCCTCGCCGATCACAGCGAGTTCCTCAAGAACCTCGCAAGCTTCTTTGCCATTATCGCCACCACGTTCGACTACCTGCCTGTCCTGGTTATGTACAGCGCGGTGAAGCGTTTTGGCGGTAACCCGATTCTGGGCATCCTCGTCGGTATCGTCATGGTTCACCCGAGCCTTATGAACCGTAACACGTTTGTTATGGATCCGTCGGGTGCTGAGTATTGGAACTTTGGTCCGCTCTCCATTCCCATGGTTGCTTTCCAGGGTGGCGTGTTCCCTGCAATCCTGACTGCCTGGTTTATGGCCAAGGTCGAAAAGATTGCCCAGAAGTACATCCCCGAGGTCGTTTCGTTCGTCTTTGTCCCGACTGTTACCCTGATTCTTGCTAACGTCGCCCTGTTCACCGTGTTCGGCCCGCTCGGCAACCTGATCGGCAACGTCCTCGCCGGCGTGATCGACATCCTGTACAACAGGATGGGCGTCTTTGGTGCCTTTGTCTTCGCCGCGTTCCTGCAGCCGCTTGTCGTTACCGGTACGCATCAGTTCATCCAGGGTATCGAGGCAAACCTCGTTGCCACGACTGGCTTCAACTACATCCAGGCAATCTGGTCGGTTTCCATCATCGCCCAGGGCGGCGGCGCCATCGGCATGTACCTCATTCACAAGAAGCATTCCAAAGAGCGCAACATCTGCATGTCGTCCTTTATCCCGACGCTGGTCGGTATCTCCGAGCCCGCAATCTTTGCTGCAAACATGCGCTACTCGATCATTCCGTTCATCTGCGCATGCATCGGTGCAGGCTGCGGTGGTGCCTTCGTCAAGCTCTTTGAGGTGCGCGCTATCGGTCAGGGTCTGACCGGTGTGCTTGGCCTGCTCATCGTCACGCCCGAGACCCTCGTGTGGTATGTGGCTGGCAATCTCATCGCCTTTATCGTGCCGATCGTCTTGATCCTTGCCTACAACAAGGCAAAGGGCGTTCCGACCACCGATGAAGAGGGCGCTGGCGCTGGCTTCGACGTTAGCTTCTAGTTGAGCCGTTCAGCGTAACGTGCGGATAAGTCCATTTGAGGAAGGGCGTTCGGCTCATGTGAGTCGAGCGTCCTTCCCTATAGACGAGAAGGTCAATGGCGATGTTTAATCAAAAAAATAAGGTGACACGCACGGACTATGAGCAGTGGCGAGCTGGACAGGATGAGACGGCGGCTCGCATCGCGTCCGACCCCGATAGGCTCCTGTTCCATGTGGAGCCTGAGCTTGGCTGGCTTAATGATCCCAACGGTTTGGTGCAGATTGGTGATACGTATCACATCTATCACCAATACGATCCGTTCGATGCTGCGCATGGCGGTCCAGTGCTTTGGAACCATCTGACGACAAAGGATTTTGTGACGTACGAGAATCGCGGCCCCGCGCTGTTCCCCGATTCCGATTTGGATTCGAGCGGAGCGTATTCTGGTTCTACCTTTGTGCGTGATGGCAAGATTCACTACTTCTATACCGGCAACGTCAAGCATTTTGACCGCGATGATTACGACTACGTTTTGACGGGCCGTGAGCAAAACCAGATTCATATGGTCGCCGATAATCCCGATGAATTGGGCGAGAAGCGCATAGCTGTTGGGCCACTCGACTACCCCGGCGATATCGGTACGCACGTGCGCGACCCCAAAATCCTGGAGCATGATGGTGTCTACTACATGGTTCTTGGCGCTCGTACGAAAGACGACCGTGGCTGCGTGCTTGTCTATACCTCGCGCGATCTAGAGAACTGGAGCTATGCGACGCGCATTGAGCTGGGCGAGAAGTTTGGCTTTATGTGGGAGTGCCCTGATCTGTTTGAGCTCGATGGCGAGCTTATTCTCGTTTGCTGTCCGCAGGGCGTGCCTGCCAATGGTTGGCGTTACCGCAATCCGCACCAGTGCGTGTGGTTTTCCATCGAGGCCGATTGGGAGGCGCCGAGCTTTAAGATCGTCGGCCAGGGCATGCCTCCGATGGTCGATGCCGGTTTTGATTTCTATGCCCCGCAGTCCTTTGAGGATGCGGCAGGTCGACGCTTGATGATCGGATGGTCGGGTTGCCCCGACGCGACGGCAGAAAACCCGACGGTGGCGCGCGGATGGCAGTGCGCGTTGACGGTGCCGCGAGAGCTGAGCATACGCGATGGTAAGCTCTGCCAGCAGCCGGCGCACGAGATCGAAGCGCTGCGCGGCGATTGCGTTCGTGCTGTAGGCGGTGAGCCCGTTGAGGAGCCGGGACGCCTGTTTGATGTCGTGGTTTCCTGTGAGGGAGCCAAGATGGTCGAGCTCGAGATCCGCAAGGGTGTCTTTGTACGCTATACGGACGGGATGCTTACCCTCGACATGCGTGACGAAGGCTATGGGCGCGACCAGAGGTCGATCGAGCTCGGTGTGCTTCGCGACCTGCGCGTGCTTTCGGACACTACGATGGTCGAGATTTTTGCCAACGGCGGCGAGGCGGCACTTACGAGCCGTACCTATTCGTCGGCGGTTCCGGCGATGGCGCTGCACGCCGAGGGTGCGGCGTCGATGGATTTCTACCGCCTCGCACATTAACCGTACGTGGAGCACGATTGGACTTGCTGGACGGAATGCGTCGCAGTTGCCGCGGCCAACTACCGTTTATCGCGTATAGCGACCGTTTGCGGAATAAGTAACACTCCTTAATAAACCGTGTAGAATCTCAGATAAGCACGGAGTTTTCCAGGGAGACGCTGTCCTTTGTTGTGCGCAAGGGGCGGCGTCTCTTTGGCGCTTAGATGCCGTTGTGCAACAGCGCGACGCGCGTGTCATGTATTGAAAAGCCAACGTCGAGATGGGTCGTGATAGGAATGGGCAAGTATGTAATCGTGGTTGAATCTGGTTCGGATGTGACGCCAGAGCTCTGCGAACGCTACGGCATCGTGCGCGTGCCCATGCATGTCACGATTGGTGACGAGACCGTCGAGGACGGCTCGATCGATCCGCTCGAGATTTATTCGCGCTGCAACGAGTTTGGCGTGATGCCCAAGACCAGTGGCTGCGCGCCTGCGGATTTTGCTCACGTGTACGACCGCATCCATGCCGAGCAACCCGACGCGACTATTTTGCATCTTGCATATTCTGAGGCCACGACCTGCTCGCATCAATCATCGAAGATCGCCGCCAAGGGTCGCGATTACGTCTACTCCATGGACACGCGCTTTGTCTCGGTAGGCCAGTCGCTCGTTGTCGTCGAGACCGCCAAGTATATTGAGGCTCATCCCGATGCCACCGTTGACGAAATTTTCGCCTTCACCAATTCGGTCATGGACCGCGTACTGTTGGGCTTTGTCCCAACCGCTCTCGCCTTCCTTAAGGCCGGCGGTCGCTTGTCCAACGTGGCATTCCTCGGTGCCCATCTGCTCAAGATTAAGCCCTGCATTGAGGTGACGGGTGGTAAGTTCGTGGCGACCAAGAAGTTCCGCGGTTCTATGCTTAAGTGTGCCCGTGCCTTTATTGATCACATGGTAGAGAAGGGCGAGATCGACTACTCGCATATTGGCTTGGCGTATTCGGTGGGTCTTTCCGAGGAGTTGCGCGACGACATGGAAGTCTATGCACACGATCTTGGCTTTAAGGACGTTACCTGGACTCAGGTCGGCGGCGTCATCTCGAGCCATTGCGGCCCGACCGCCTTCGGCGCGGTGCTCACGCTCAAGGCGTAAAGGCCTGACGTCTATCGATATCTATTGCCACAGCGGCGGGCGGGTTGCGACAACCTTCCCGCCGCTCTTGCGTAGGGCCAAATAGGGCAACTCAATTGACCGCTAAACCGTTTCGCCATCATGCGTATGGGCTAGAATGACTCTGGTATTTATGTAGCTAAAACCAATGAGAGGCAAGGTAGCGGGAATGGCTGAGATGACGCTTGAGGGTGTGGACGCTCGTCCTGAGGATTCCGCATTTGCCCTAGGCCGTGTGCATTCGATTGAGACGATGGGAACGGTCGATGGTCCCGGCATTCGCTTTGTGGTGTTTGTCCAGGGCTGTCCTATGCGCTGTGCGTATTGTCACAATCCCGATACCTGGTCGGTTAACGGCGGCACCATGGTGACCGTCGAGCATCTGATGGATGAGTTCCAGAGTAACCACGAGTTCTATCGCAGCGGCGGAATTACGGTTTCGGGCGGCGAGCCGCTCCTGCAGCCTGAGTTTTTGGCCGACCTGTTCCGTGCCATGCACAACAACCCCGATGGTCGCGTGCATACCTGCTTGGATAGCTGTGGCTATGCGTTCGATCCCGCACATCCCGAGAAGTTCGATGCTGTTCTCAACGAGACCGACATGGTGCTGCTCGACATTAAGCATGCCGATCCGGCTGAGCATAAAAAGCTGACCGGATGCGATCCTGCGCGTATCCTGGCGTTTGGTGATGAACTCGCGTGTCGCAAGATTAAGGTCGTTATCCGCCACGTGGTGGTGCCGGGCATTACCGACACGGTGGAGGAGTGCGAGGCGCTCGGTCGTCTAATCGCTCCGTGGCATAACGTGGTCGGCCTGGAGATGCTGCCGTATCACACGATGGGTGTCGTTAAATACGAGCAGCTGGGGATTCCCTATAAGCTTGAGGGCGTTCCACAGATGGATACCGCGCGCATGCCCGAGCTGCGCAACGCCGTCATGATGGGCATGAAAAAGCGTCGCGCCGAACTCAAAAACGCCATCGGCTAGCGATCCATTTTCGCCCCCAAGGGCACTCATTGGGGACAGACTTAAATGAGTGCCCCCGGGCACCTAGTTGATTGCTAAAGAGCCCCGTCGAGTTGCGGTGGAATAGTTCTTGTGCATCGGCTTAAGCCGCCCAATCAGGAACTATTTCACCGCAACTGCGTTTTGGGCAGAGATGCGCAACAGAATCGTGCCATTTGGATAAATACGCTTGTGGTTTCTTTAAAGACACCTTAAACGCCGCTGAATATCTTTGGAAAGAAATGCCTGCTCGGTATTATGCTGCTCGTAACTAAACGGTAGCAGTCAGGAGACCACGTGCGAAACAACGCATCGCGGGACGAGTATGTGCCGCAGCATGGTAGCAGATATGAGACGAAGGGCACGCCTTCGCGTGGCCTCGCTGACGCTCGCATCCGCGTGACGAAGATTGCCGCCATTGGGATGCTAACGTTGGCGGTTATTATCCTCGGAATTACCGTTAAAACCTACGCCTCGGAGCGAACGGTGCACTCAGATGCGTTAACGGTACAGCTGCAAAACGAGAAGGTTTCAAAGTCCAAAGCGTCGGCAGATCAAGCTCTGTCGACGTTAGATTTCAAGACGAGACTTTCGAAGGCGGACTTCAACGATATCCCTTCGGGTGATACCGTTCAGACCTTCTCGTTGGTGGATAACAAGACTCCTACCTTGGAGGATGAGAGCCTTGCCTTGCTCCAGGATGCCCTGAGTCAGGCGCAGGAGCTGGGCGACGTGGGCGTAGTGTTCTACGATCTATCGAGCGGTAGGGGCGTGACGTATAACGACGATGTCGAGGTGTATGGAGCGAGTAGTTACAAGGCGCCGTATGCACTCTATATTTGCGAGACGTTGGTCGAATCGGGGCAGGTGTCGCTCGATAGGCCTTTAACCACGTATGGTGGTTACAGCATGGGCTGGCAGACGGTGCGCGACCTTATCGAGAATGCCGTCGTCAATTCGGACAACGATTCGTTTATCGCGTTACGCGCGGCGTTTGACCATGCCGGTTACGAGGATTGGATTGTCAGTCTTGGCATCGATTACGATACCGCGCTCGATCCGATGAGTGATTTTCCGACCTACTGCCCGCGCACCTCGGCAAAGTTGTGGCGAGAGATGAGTGAGTATTTGAGATGTGACACCGAGACGTCGCAATGGCTGTCGGGCCTTCTGACCTCTATAACCCGATCGTTTATTCGCGATGGCATTGCGGACGATCAGGTCTCGGTGCGCAACAAGGCGGGTTGGATCAGCGAGGACGGTTGCTATTCGACATGTGATGCCGGACTGATCGACGTCGACGGCCATAGCTATGTTATGAGCATCATGACGTCGATGCCGTGGAGTGACCAGTCGAGCGAGGCTGTGGCCGCGATTGCAAAGGCGCTCTATGATGTGCGGTCCTCGTTGGCCTAGGGACTTCGTGAAAAGTGAAAGAACCAAAATGCTGGTACCATACCGTGGATAAGCAATTTGCACGGATTTGGGGGATGGCATGGCAACCATCGCGATCATAGGCGCACTCGAAAAAGAGGTTGCGCAGATTAAGGAAGAGCTGAGTGGCGCGCATGAGGCGCAGGAGGCGGGCCTGACCGTTGTCAGCGGCGAGCTTGACGGACTGACAGTAGTCGCTACGACCGCTGGCATGGGAACCGTAAACGCCGCTGCCGCAACGCAGCATCTCATCAGCAAATATGCCCCGCAGGCCGTTGTGTTTTCGGGCATTGCGGGTGGCCTAAACCCTAAGCTCCATATTAACGACGTGGTTATAGGCAAGTGCCTGCGCTATCTCGATACTGACACGGCGCTCATCGCCGAGTCGGCGCCGGGACTCGAGGAGTTTGTCTCGACGCCGGCGTTGGCTGATGTTGCCGCCGCCGTGCTTGCCGAGCATGGATTTGTGGATGCCTCGGCGGATGAGAATTCTGCGGAGAAGGACCCCAAGCAGTTCCTGTGTGGCACTATCGCCACGGGCGACCGCTTTGTTACGGGTGACGCCATGCGTAACGCTGCGATTGAGGCCACGCATGCCGATTGCGTCGAGATGGAGGGCGCGGCAATTGCGCACATCGCGGCCAAGAATGGTGTCGATTGCCTGGTACTGCGCGCTATCAGCGATAATTGTGACGAGGCATATGACGCGTTTTGCGAGCGCGAGTTCGATCTGGACGAGTACGCTCGCACCGCGAGCGGCATCACGCTTGACATCGTTCGTCGTATCGCCGCCGCGCAATAGCACGCCCGTTTTGTAAGAACCTACGACCAAGGAGTGTCCATGGCCGATTCAATTAACTACCAGCTTGCCAAGTTCGTCGCCAGCTACGGCAAGGTTTCGCAGATTCCCGAGTCAACCTGTCCCGAGGTGAGCTTCGTCGGCCGCTCCAACGTGGGCAAGTCCTCCATCATGAACAAACTCTTTGGCCGCAAGAACCTGGTCAAGGTTTCGAGCACGCCGGGCAAGACGAGCAACATCAATTTCTTCGAGGCCGACGAAGTGCACTTTGTGGACCTGCCGGGCTACGGTTTCGCTCGCCGTTCCAAGGCCGAGCGCGACCGTTGGGCCGAGCTCATTGGCGACTTCTTCGACTCCGAGCGCAGCTTCAACCTGGTTGTGTCGCTGGTGGACATTCGCCACGACCCCAGTAAACTCGACCATGACATGATCGACTACCTGCAGGGCAACGAGTTCAACTTTATCGTCTGCCTCACCAAGGCCGACAAACTCAGCCGCACCCAGCAGGCCCGCCAGGCAGCAGCCATCAAAAAGCAGCTCAACGTCCCGGCCGAGAACGTAATCATCACAAGCTCCCAGACCGGCGTGGGCATCGATGAGCTTAAGCGCCGCATTGCCGAGGCCTGCCTTTAGTCAGGCCGCGGCCCCTCAAAAGCTCTTATCTATATCACCTCAGTGATAGTTATTGGTAAACTATCACTGAGGTGATATTTTTGGAGGTCGATATGGAGCTTTGGCACGGGTCGGACGTTGTTGTTGATCATCCATCGTTGGATAAATGCAGACAATTCAATGACTATGGGCGCGGGTTTTATTGCACACCGCATGAGGAAATGGCAATGGAGTGGGCATGTCGAACCGAGTCTGATGGCATTGCCAATCGATATGAGCTTGATTTAGATGGCCTTGCGATTTTGGATTTGGAATCAGGTGAGTTTTCGATTCTCAACTGGCTTGCAATTCTGGCGAATAACAGAGAGTTCAATGTTTCAACGCCAGTAGCACGCGAGGGGCTTCGCTATCTGCTGGATAACTGCTTAATTGATGTCTCTCCTTATGACGTTATTCGAGGCTATCGCGCAGACGATTCTTATTTCTCGTTTGCAAGACAGTTTGTCAACGGCATGATTTCGCTCAGGCAATTGCAGCGCATTATGTTTTTGGGGGATTTGGGCATTCAATATGCGCTTATGAGTGAGCGCGCGTTCTCGGCGATCAGGTTCCGCGATTGGAAACAGGCCTCAGGAGCCGAGTTTTATCCCAAACGATTTGAGCGAGAACAGAACGCTCGACGAAAGTACCTGGATACGGTAAACGGATTTGACTCTGATGGTGTCGACATTAGGGATTTGATGGCAGGGAGGGTTGATTTAAATGATCCAAGAGTTAACGGATTGTGGGCCGAGTAGGACATACCCCGTTTACTACCTCGAGGATGCAATGAACAACCTCGGCGACTGCTTCGACTATGCCGTCAATGACTATGGAGCAGAAGGATCGGAAGTTGCTGAACTCTTTTGCCTGAGCGGGGTTGCTCGAGAGTTTGAGCGCGGCAATGCATGGGTAGTGTCGGGAAAATCGGGTGTTGAGCTGTTCGCGCTCATTGCCGAAAGGTCTGGCTATCAATCAAGCCCGATGCCAAATCGAACCTACCGATTCGAAAAGACACCGGAATATTGGACAGGCTGGATATTGGCATACCTTCAGTGGCGCCTAGGAGAGTCTTTCGAAGATTTGCTGCATGTCGTTCCATTCGATGTGCTACGCAGTCTGTACTACCCCTGGCATGAAGCCTCGGAGGAACGCGTGGCTCGCCTCGTCTGCGATATGGCGAGAAAAGCGTCCAGACAAACCAAACTTGCGTTAGCAAGAAAGAAGCTTAAGAAAACCCAACAAGACCTAGCATACGAATCGGGCGTATCACTCCGCTCAATCCAAATGTACGAACAGCGCCAGAGAAACATCAACGAAGCTTCGGTAACAAGCGTAAGAGCCATAGCAAAAGCCCTCCACTGCAACATCGAAGACCTCCTAGAACCAGTCTTCGAATACAAAGAACCCAGCGCAGCCTAAGCCAAGCACATAGTCG
>URWQ01000025.1 GCA_900551635.1 uncultured Collinsella sp.
GTTCTTGGTGAAAAGCCCTGGGCCCGCCCCAAACGAGCCGAGGCCTTTACTGTTTCACAAGATAAAACCTACCAAAATTAACCTGTCCCTTTTTGACAGGTCGGAAGCTAGAGGCGGTAGGGGGCGCCGCTGCGGATGATGGATTCACGCACCAGGACGTCCATGGCGTCGAGGGTGATCTCGGGCATCTCTCGGTACTTCTGCAGCACCGATAGCTCGGTGCAGGCCAGAATGACGCGGTCGCAGCCGCTACGGGCGAACTCCCACATCACGCGGTCGAACTTATCCATATCGGGCTCGCGTCCGGCCTTCACATCATCGTAGATAAGCGACATCACATCGTTCTGACGTTTCTCGCTGGGATAGACAACCTCAACACCCGCAGCCTTACATTCGCGACCGTAGACGCCCGCGCCCACGGTTCCGTCGGTGCCCATGATGCCAATCTTGTGCACCGGCTCGGCCGGCATACTCAGGTTGGGATCGAACTCGCACTCCCCCATCACCGCACCGGCCAGAGCATAGCGCACCGACTCACGCGGCATGTGGATAATCGGCACTGTGGTAAACGACTGGATCTGGTCGTAGAAGTAGTGCGACGTGTTGCAGGGAATGGCAATGTGCGCACAGCCCAGCGACTCGAGTGCCTGGGCACACTCTTTCATGGTCGCCAGCAGCTTGGCATGCTCGCCGGTCTTAATGGCCAGCGTGCGGTCGGGCATGGTCGACTTGGAGAGCACCACCATGTCGATATGTTCCTGATCGCAGGCAGCAGCCGTATGACGCACCACCTGGTCGTAGTAATACGACGTGGCCTCGGCGCCCATGCCGCCGATAACTCCCAGCTTTTCCATCGCCGCCTCCTTGGTGACGCTTGCGCAATTGCGCGTATCATACCCGCGCCCGCCCGATGCAAACCGGACGGGCGCCGCACTCATCTACTTGTAATACGTCTTGAACAGCTTAAAGTGGCGCAGCTTGGTGTGCCACATGCGCAGCCAGCGGTTAAAGACAAAGTCGCCCTTCATAAACGAAGGGTCGGCGCCCTTACCTTCCTTGTCCAGACGATGCACCTTAGCGCGCAGCTCGGGATCCTTGACGTACTTGTCGACGACGCCCATGGGGACGACCATCCACAGGGCCTCGTCCTGCGCCGTCACAAACTCCGGCTCAAACGGGCGGTTGAACACATACTCGTCCACCACATACTTGGCAACGTTAAAGCCGCTGTTGGTAACGTAGTAGTTGCTGCGACCCTGGCGCGTGTTGAAATCGAAGAACTTAAACGAGCCGTCGCGCTCGTCGTACTTAACGTCAAAGTTGGAATAGCCCACAAAGTGAAGGTCCTCGAGCAGCTTGCGCACGCCGCCCATGAGTTCGTCGTTAGGCTCGGTAATGATACAGGCATGGTTGCCGACACCGTGGGGCTGATGCTCCTCGAGCAGCACATGGCCCAGGCACATCATGCGGACCTTACCGTTGCGGTCGGAATAGCTGGTGAGCACGCGCATGTACTCGTCGTTGCCGGGCACGCGATCCTGCAAGATCAGATCGTGGGTGTAGCCGCTGGCATACGAATCGCGAATGACCTGTTCCAGCTCGGCGCGGTCGGCAATCTCATAGGCCTTCTTCTGGCCCTCGAACTCATGCTGCCACCACATGATGCCGTCAGAAGGCTTCAGAATCATCGGGTAAGGAAAATCGATCTGGTCGAGCACTTCGGCAGGCGCCTCACCCTGGGCATTAAGCATCGCCTTGGTAAAGGTAAACGTGTGTGGATAGGGCACGCCATGCTTCTCGCACAGCTCGTAGAAGATCTCCTTCTTCTGGCACTGCTCGAGCATGCTGTAGGGCGCGTAGGGAGCGACGATGTTATCCGCCAGCTCATGAGCATCCTTGGCTTGAGCCACGAGAGCGACATAGTTGTCGCCGCAGCCCACAAGGACAATAGTCTTGTCGGCATGCGCTTGGGCAATGCCGTTGACGGTTTTGAGCATCACGGGCATGGTGTCGATATCCACGTTGGGCGTGTAGTCGATAATCTGGCTGCGGTACGCGGGACCCGTCTGATACTTGCCAAAGACCAGACTCTTGACCTGGTACTCCTCGTAGAAGGCGCGCGCCACCGAATAGGCGTTGATGTCGCCACCAAGCAGCACGGGAATGAACTCGCGCTCTGTAAATTGCAATGCCATGGAAACTTCCTATCATGAACTGCCCACACAACGGGCGGTCTTTGCGCAACTGATTTATTCTAGCGTGCCAAGCCGCCGGCGCCCAAAGCTCCACCGTATCTATGGCAATCGACGTAATCGTCCAGCACGAAGGCCAGCACGAAGACGGCGCTCACCATTGTATGACAGCGGGCAATGAACCTACCATTGTTGTAGGATTCAGTGTATTGACATCCTCGAGCGAAAGGCGCGCACGTGCCCCAAGACCATCCGACCGATAATCCCATCCTCAATGCCGCGAGGCGCGAGCTGGCGAAACGTGCGAAAGCGACCGCTCCCCTGTGCACGGCAAACGACGCCTACAACGGACCCGCCCACATCGTCTCGATCAACACGTCGGTACACAAGGGCATTCGCAAGTCGCCCGTCGCCGATGGACGCGACACCGTTATAGAGCAATATGGCCTCGCCACCGATGCGCACGCCGGACATTGGCACCGTCAGGTTTCCTTTTTAGCCGCGGAGTCCATCCAGACGGCGCAGGCACGCGGGCTCGACGTACACGAGGGTGACTTTGGGGAGAACTTCACAACCCGGGGCATCAACCTGCTCTCGCTCCCCTTGGGCACACAGCTCAAGCTTGGCAGCGAGGTGCTTGTCGAAATCAGCCAAATCGGCAAGGTCTGCCACACACGCTGTGCCATCTACTATCTCGCCGGCGACTGCATCTTTCCCCACGAGGGCGTTTTTGGCGTGGTACTAAAGGGCGGAGAGGTCTACGCCGGCGACGATATCCAGGTAATCAAACTCGGCGACGGCACCTGTTCGTTCACCCCCGCCGAGGCCCTCGAAGAGATTGAGCAGGCTCGCCAGAAGGGCACGCTGTAGTTATAAAACCCCACGTTGAGATGGCTTTTACAGCCCAAAACCCCTCTCAAACAGAGCTCTGTAACGTTAAAGTTGAACTCTATGGTTTCTCAACAATTCATCATAACTGCAGGTCAAAGCCAAAGCCTCAAGTTCAACTTGACCCTTTGGAACCTTTAAGGTTCAAGTTGAGGTCGAAAGCAGTAGTAGAATACCGTTCGAACCATAACCTACGATTGATTGCAGAGGGACTGGATGCAGCATTCGAATCATCGCACCGCAGCGCTCATTGCGTCGAAGCCGGCTCGTATCATCACGAGCGCCGTGCTCGCCGTTGCGCTGACGGCCACGCCGATGCTCTCCCCCGTTGCGGCGTATGCCGCCTCGCAGGCAACGCAGGACCAGCTTTCCGCAGCCCAGCAGAAGATCGAAGCCGCCACGAGCGCCTACAACGACGCCCGCACCAAACTCGATGACCTGCAAAAGCAGATTGACTCCAATGAGGCAAGCATCGAGGAAATCGAGGCCAAGCTTCCCGAGCAGCAGGCCAAGGCAAGCTCCGCCATGCGCGATCTGTACAAGTATCAGAAGGGCACCAATCCCATCGTGAGCTTCCTGGTCAACGCACAGAGCCTGGGTGAGTTCATCACGACCTGCAAATACACCAACCAGATCACGAGCTCGAGCGTCGACGAGATCGAACAGCTCAATAACATGCAAACCGAACTCGAGCAGAACAAGGCTGAGCTCCAGCAGGCCAAGTCTCAGCTTGAGGCAGAGCAGAAAAACGCCGAGGATGCGCTGGCGCAGGCCCAGCAGCTCCGCAGCGAGGCACAGGCAAAAGCCGAGCAGGAAAATGCCGCCGAGCTTGCCAAGCTTGAGGCCGATAAGGCCGCTGCCGCCGAGAAGCTCTCGGGCGAGGGCGTAAGCGGCAGCAATTCCAGCAGCCAGGCCACCAACACCAACACCACCATCGACACCACGGTGAACAACGCCAATACCGGTAGCTCCGATTACGATTCGTTCATTAATGAGTGGACGAGCCGCATTGACAATTATCTCGCCGGCTCCCCCATGGCAGGCCAGGGGTATAACTTTGCCGTCGCCGCTTGGAATACCGGTGTCGACCCCCGTTGGTCCCCCGCCATCGCCTGCATCGAGAGCACCAAGGGTGCTTATTGCGCCAATTCTTACAACGCCTGGGGCTGGAGTGCACGTGGCGGCGGTTGGCGCAGCTTTGGCAGCTGGAGCGAGGGCATCTCCGCTCACGTTGCCTATCTGGGCGCCAACTACGGCTCCACCCTTACCCCGGCAGCGGCCAAAAAGTACTGCCCGCCCACGTGGCAGGACTGGTACAACAAAGTCGCCGCCCAGATGAACCGCATCTAAGTGCAACTGCAAAGGGCCCCAATGGGGCCCTTTTTCTTTTAGGTAGCGGAGGTATCGACGACGCCGGTCGCATTGGCAACCGCGACTATGACGATCATGCATAGGAGCAGCACACCCAATGCCTTGAGCCAGAGTTTCGCGAGTTTCTTGCCGCGATAGCTGTCGAGCAATGCGAATCGCCGACGAAGACGGCGCTTATCGAGCAGCGCAAAATGCATAAGCACCATAAGGCCATCGACAAAGAAAAAATACTCGATTATGAGAAGCCACGTCGGGTAGCTTTGGTTTGCTCCGGTGGGATGAAAGACGGCAAAGTGACTTCCGGCAAAGAACACAAGCAGCGAGAAGAAGACGAGCGTATTCCAAATGCGCCCCAGAGACTCCGGAACGCGAGAGAGCAGACCGCATGCAGTGGAGGCGGCAGGCCTAGGAAGCCCTGTGGGGTTCTGGAGCCCTTGGGGCGTCAACACCGTCTCCGAGGCCGGAGTACGGACAAGCACAGGCGCAGGAGGCCGCACGGGGCGACTTAGATCGTATGCCGCGCGCGTCGCCCGTCCCAACGCTTCCGCGCTCGCAAAACGCTTGGCCGGGTCGAGCGCCATCGACATGCAGACGGCATCGGTAAGTGGAGTGGGAATGCCGCATGCCTCACATTGCTCGCGCATGTCGAGCCCTGGTTTAGGGTCGACTCCCGTCAAGCAAAAGAACAACAGGGCCCCAAGTGCGTAGACATCGCTGCGCACACTCGTCTGCCCAAACCCATACTGCTCGGGCGGCGCATAGGGTCGCGTGCCAAACTTGACGGTGTCAGCATCGGCGCCATCGCGCCATACGCGCGCGATCCCCAGGTCGATAATCACCAGCGATGAAAATGTCAGGCCGTCATCAGGCGTATAGTTGGCACCTGTCACGATGATATTCGACGGCTTGAGGTCGCGATGGATCACCGGCGCCGACGTCTCCCCCACCATTGCAAAACCGGCATGGAGCTCGCCCACGGCATCGCATAGGGCAGGATGCAATTCACGCGCATAATCGGGGGTGGCTCCCAGACGGTCCACCAGCGCCCCGAGTGTCTCCCCTTCGATGTATTCCATAACCACGTTGAGCTCGTCGCCCACACGACGACAATCGACGATTCTGGGCAGGTGCTCAAAACGCCTGCCTGCCCGCTGAGCGGCAAACAGACGCTCGTATGCCCCGCCGATTTGAGCCGAAGCATCGATGCGTTTACGAACAAAGGGACCGAGCGAACCACCGTCGGTTCCTTCAAAGTACACGAGCTCGGTTGTTTCAACGGACGAGCGCTTAAGTACACGCTCCACGCGATAGCTGTCGTCGCGATCGAGCGACGCCAGGTGCTCGGCAAGCGCTGCGGTCAGCTCGTCATCGGAATATGTTGGGCTCTGAGTATCCATAGCCTCCATCATAGCGCAGGGCGCAGACACCCCATGGCATCTGCGCCCCGTTCGTTTGCATCGTTGTTCGGCAGCTCCGCCGGCTCAGATATCAGCCGCTAACTCACCGTCTCCTCGCCAAAGCGATACAGCTCCTCGTTGACCTTTTGGAGGCTGCACCCGCGATCGATGCAAAAGATGATAATCGCATCGCGGCGGTCCTTGCAGTTAAGGACGCTTACCCCGGCAGCCGTCAGCGCACGGTTGGTCTCTTTGAGCGTCAGCGCCATCGCAAAGGCAATCTGCAGCACCTTATTGCGGCTCGGATGCCGCGCACCGGTAAAAATCTGATAGCCAAAGGTCTCATTGAGATCGGCCATACGAACCACGCGCGAGCGCTCCAAGCCCTTTTCCTGTAGTAGCTGCTTCAGGTAGTCCGAAAGCGACGGGGCGGCAAAGTCGTGCTCTTTGATATAGCCATCGATGTTCGGCGCGTCGAGAAGCTCATTGAGCAACTCCTCGGTCAGCTTTTTATCGGGCATACGACTTCACCTCCCCCAGTGCATACAACATGCTAGAAACCGCTTACGTCCGAACGCTCCCAGCTAGCAACCTGGTCGGGAGACACCGTACCCAGCGCCTCGAACTTCCAAGAGCCGCCCGCCTTCAGATGATTGGTGTTTGCAAGAGCCGTTCCAACCTGGTTGCCATCGGCATCATACAGAACATATTCGATCTGAATGTAGCTCTTTTCCTTGTCCGTGTTATTGGTCAGCGTGCCCGTGATCTTATAGGCAAACTGATTGGAGGTGTCTTCAGCCTCGTCAGCAATGGTATACGGTTCTTGCGGTTCTTTTTGCTCCTCAGCCTGCTGTGTCGCCTCGGCAGGCTTTGCCGAATCGCTCGCAGACGAATCGGTTGAATTGCCACCCATAGAGCCCACGGCACCGACAATAACCAGCACCACGATGACGCCTAGGACAATCTTGCCGATCGGCTTCTTTCCCTCTTTTGCCATTATTCATCCTTCCTACGATCCGGCTACCGTGCCGGTACACAGCACATCGTAGGAAGGATTGAACTTGAATTCATTAGCTGAGAGCTAAGGCTGCGGTAAACGACCAATGCAGTTATCCAAACGCCGAGCAAACGCACTGCGCGCGACCGTCTGCTGGCAGTGCATCAACCCACCGTGACGGATTCCCCGGTAAAGGCACTGATCATCAACAGGACAAAGAAAACAAGGTAGCTGGCACTCAGCAGGTACGCAATGATCAGAAAGACGACCCAGCCGACATTGGTTTTACCGTCGGCACGGCGTTGCTCGCGATTGCGGCAGAGCCAAATCGTCACGCCGATGGCAGTGATAAACAGCACGAGCGCCGCCGCGGCAAGCCCGGCAAGCGCAAACATCACGCCAACGCTCACAGCAATAACCGGAAGCAGCAGCAAACCGCACCCGCATCCACCCGGACTATATACGGCAGACTGTCGGCGTCGCCTCATCGCCGCGCCACCCCCATCATCTTTGAGCACTACAGTGCGATGGCCTGCTGAACAGGAACGATCTTGTCGAGTTCCGGTTCGATCCGCCTTTTCTCGGCCTCAAGGTCAAACGCCACCTGAGCGCGCAGCCAATAACCATCCGTCAGGCCAAAATAACGGCAAAGACGGAGGTCGGTGTCGGCCGTCACACGACGTTTTCCCAAGACAATCTGCCCGATACGCTGAGCCGGAATCCCAGTCTCCTTAGCAAGGCGATATTGAGAAATGCCCATGGGAACAAGAAACTCCTCTTTGAGAAGCTCACCAGGAGTCACCGGCGACAGCAAATCGGCCGAAGCCTCATCACTTGTGATAATCGACGATTTCGACATTCCAAGCCATCTCCTGTCTCCACTCAAAACAGACCCGATAGCGCTCGTTAACACGGATGCTATATTGACCGGCACGATCGCCCTTCAAAGCTTCCAGGCGGTTGCCCGGTGGAACGCGAAGATCATCAAGTGAAGCACAAACCTGCAGTTGGCGAATCTTCCTCAACGCAACACGCTCAAAGGGCACGAACCTCCTGACCCGCACACCCATGGCAAAGCGTTCGGTATCCTCATCTTTATACGATGCAATCATAGTATCGCCTTACGTTAGTAACGTCAAACGTTTCTATAGACTTACATCTCTATTATATCGTACGTTTGTTCGTGTTTTCTAGAACAAATAG
The DNA here is from genome assembly GCA_900551635.1 of uncultured Collinsella sp. Taxonomy (GTDB): domain Bacteria; phylum Actinomycetota; class Coriobacteriia; order Coriobacteriales; family Coriobacteriaceae; genus Collinsella. Next base: position 8,049 of record URWQ01000025.1, read on the forward strand.
TCCTTCACGCCTTAGTCAAGCGAAAGTAATCGTTTGTAGACATCGAGGCCTTTGAGCAGGATTTCCTCGTCGAAGAGCATGCTATCGGTATGCAGAGCGCTTGTTGCATAGGCGGGGCAGCCATCCGAATCACTCGGGTTGTCTTGGTCCTCTGGCACGCCCGTGCCTAGCAAGAAGAACACGCCCGGCAGATGGCGCTGATAGAACGCGAAATCCTCGGCGATTAGCAGCGGCTCGTCCACGAGCTGCAATTCGGGCAGAGCGGGCGCGATTCGGGCAAACAACTCAGGATCGTTATCGACCGGTGGATAGCCCTCGGCAAAGTCGAGATCATACGTGCAGCCCGTTGCGGCACAGGCATCGTCCAGCACGCGGCGCACGCCTTCGCGCGCCCGGTCGAACATGTCGTCCGTAAACACACGCAGGCTTCCGGCCACATGGGCCTCCCCCGCCACCGCGTTGCAAACGGTGCCAGCCTGCAGCAGGCCAAACTTGCCGATACAGGGTTCGTCGATGCCCAGCTCGTCCATCAGTTCGCGCTCGGCAACCAAGAACTTGGCAGCCGCCAGCGCCGCATCGTGCGATTCCTCGACCGGAACGCCATAGGTCTTAGCGATATGGATGCTCGTCCCGTGAATATGAATGTGTGTCTCACTCGAGCGCGCCAGCAGCGGGCCGGAACAGCTCGCCAATGTGTTCGCAGTCAGATCGGGCCACACGTGAAAGCCAAAAATGCGGTCGACCCCGTAGCGCTCGAACACACCGCTCTCGCAAACTGTCTTGGCGCCACCAGTCGTCTCCTCGGCAGGCTGGAACACAAAGAGCACGTTGCGCTTGATGGCACCTGGCTGCTCACGAATCGTGCGATCGACAAAGGTTGCCGCCGCAAGGGCCATGGCCATGTGTCCATCGTGTCCGCAAGCGTGCATCTTTCCGGGATGCTTCGAGGAAAAGGCCGCACCCGTCGCCTCCGCGATGGGCAGTGCGTCCATATCGGCGCGAATCGCCGTGGCATGCGCGGCGCCCGTGCCAGCGTCGAAGAAAGCACAAACACAGCTGGGGCAGGGATGGGTCACTTCACAGGCAAGCGAAGCGAGCGCGCCCTCGATATAGGCTATGGTTTGAGGAAGATCGAAATCGAGCTCCGGAATGCGATGCAGGTCGCGACGATAGCGACGAAGTTCTTGGAGCTCGGTCATAAAGGATCCTTTCATGGGGCATATCCATTCACACAATATTGTGATACAGGATTGCGGCACACATGTTTCCAGCATATTGCTGCATTTTTTAAACGTTATATACGAATACTCTTGTTTGGTAAAGTGCAACGTGGTAGGGTCGTTACCACTTGATAGAGGCGCGGGCACGAAGAGCCGCGGGCGAGCCGGCAGGCTTTGACCCCGCGGGGAGGCGAAACCCGCCGAACTGGGTTTTTCAGGCACGAACAACCTGGTGGGCCTGCGGGAAACACCCGCAGGACTGTCTGCAGCAATGCGGGAGCGCTATCCGGACATTGGGTCCACGCTATGCGGATTCGATGCGCAGATGGCGCCGTCTGGATAGCGAGGTTTACGGGACATGGCATTGACCCCCAACGAGGCGTATGCGGCCAAGCAGCCGTTTGTGGACAAGGAGACGCTCGAGTATATCGTCGAGCAGTTCCCCACGCCGTTTCATCTATACGACGAGGCGGGCATCCGCCGCAACATGCAAGAAGTGCGCGACGCCTTTGCATGGAATCCGGGCTTTAAGGAATACTTTGCCGTCAAGGCCAATCCCAACCCGGCGCTCATTTCCATTCTCAACGAATACGGCTGCGGCTGCGATTGCTCGAGCTATACCGAGCTCATGATCGCCCGATCGCTGGGTATCACGGGACACGACATCATGTTCTCGTCCAACGACACGCCGGCTGCCGACTTTGAGCTCGCCGACAAGCTGGGTGCCATCGTCAACTTTGACGACATCAGCCACATCGAGTTCTTTGAGCGCGTTGCGGGGCCCATCCCCAAGACGGTCAGCTGCCGCTTTAATCCAGGCGGTCTGTTCCAGCTCTCCAACGGCATCATGGACAACCCGGGCGACTCCAAATATGGCATGACCACCGAGCAGCTCTTTGAGGCCTTCCGCATGCTCAAGGCCAAGGGCGCCGAGAACTTTGGCATCCACGCATTCCTTGCCAGCAACACCGTCACCAACGACTACTACCCCAAACTCGCGCGCATCCTCTTTGAGCTTGCCGTGCGCCTGGAGCGCGAGACCGGCGCACATGTCGCCTTTATCAATCTGTCCGGCGGCGTCGGTATCCCCTATCTGCCCGAGCAGCAGGCCAACGATATTCACGCCATCGGCGAGGGAGTGCACGCGGCATACGACGAGATTCTGGTTCCCGCTGGCATGGGCGATATGGCGATCTGCACCGAGATGGGCCGCTTTATGATGGGCCCCTACGGCTGTCTGGTCACCAAGGCCATCCACGAGAAGCAAATCTACAAGGACTATATCGGTGTCGACGCAAGCGCCGTCGATTTGATCCGCCCTGCCATGTATGGTGCCTACCACCACATTACGGTGATGGGTCAGCCGGGCGGCGCCGACAAGGCCACAGCGCCCGTTACGGACACCTACGACATCACGGGCAATCTGTGCGAGAACAACGACAAGTTCGCCATCGATCGCGAGCTGCCGCATATCGACATGGGCGACCTGCTTGTGATCCACGATACCGGCGCGCATGGCCACTCCATGGGCTACAACTACAACGGACGGCTGCGCTCCGCCGAGGTCCTGCTGCGCCCCGATGGCTCGGCCGACCTCATCCGCCGCGCCGAGCGCCCGGTCGATTACTTTGCCACGCTCGACGTGCTGCCGTGCGGCCGAGAGTTGCTGGCCAAGTCGCGCACCGAAAGCGCCCGCCGTCGCGCTCAGGACGAGCGCCTGGCCGTCGCCGCCCAATGGAACAAGCGCATCCAGATCGCGGAAGCGAAGGAGAAGAACATGGACATCCGCAATCTCGAGGGCTCGATTGTCGCCCTCGTCACGCCGTTTAAAAAGGACGGCAGCGTCGACTTTGACGCGCTCGAGCGCCTTATCGATTTTCACCTGCAAAATGGCACCGACGCCATCCTCACCCTGGGCACCACCGGCGAGAGCGCCACGATGACCGACGACGAGGACAACTCCGTTGTCGCCGCGGTGGTCAAGCAAGTTGCAGGACGCGTCCCCGTTATTGCCGGCTCGGGCTCTAACTCCACGCAGACCATGCTCACCAAGTCGCTCACCTACCAGGGCTTGGGAGCCGACGGCCTGCTGCTCATTACCCCCTACTACAACAAGTCCAACGAAGAGGGTATCTACCAGCACTTTAAGACTGTCGCCGATGCCGTTGACATCCCCTGCATCCTATACAACATCCCCGGCCTGCGGCTGCGGCATCAGCAAGCGCAACGTAGAGCGCTTGGCCGCGCACCCCAACATCATGGGTATTAAGGAAGCCTCGGGCAACGTCGCCTACGCTGCCAAGATCGCCCACCTGCTGTCCGATGACTTCCGCATGTACTCGGGCGAGGACGCGCTCACCGTGCCGCTCATGAGCCTGGGCGCTTCGGGCACCATCAGCGTGTGGGCCGACGTGCAGCCGCAGCTCGTGCATGACATGTGCCGCGCCTATCTGGACGGTGACGTGGCACGTGCCCGCGATATCCAGATTGCCGGCCAGCCGCTCATCAATGCCCTCTTTAGTGAGGTCAACCCCATCCCCGTCAAGGAAGCGCTCGCCCAGATGGGTATGATCGAGGCAAACTACCGCATGCCGCTGTGCCCCATGGCAGACGACACGCGTTCCGCACTTACCGATGCTCTGAAGGGAGCTGGTCTGCTTGATTAAGACCGTCATTATGGGAACGGGCCGCATGGGCTCGCTCATCCGCACTACCGCCGAGGGCGTTGTCGATGCCGCCGGGCAGCCCGTTTTTGATATCGTCGCCCAGATCGGCTTCGACCTATCAGAGCTCGAGAGCGCCCCGG
>URWQ01000026.1 GCA_900551635.1 uncultured Collinsella sp.
TCTGCGTGTCGTGATCCACCAGGATCACCGAATTGCCGTCCGCGATCAGGTCATGCATCACGCCCCGCAGGCCCTCGATGTTGGAGGGGTGCAGGCCGATGGAAGGCTCGTCCAGCACATAGAGCACGCCCGTCGATCGGTTGCGCACCACGCGGGCGAGTTGCACGCGCTGGCGCTCACCCGTGGAGAGCGTGGCACCAGCGCGGTCGAGTGAAAGGTAATCGAGACCCAAGTCGACCAGGCGACGGGCCGCGCCCAAAAATGAATCGCAGATATCCATCGCCATGGGCCGCATCTCGACCGGCAAGGATGAGGGCACCCCGCGCACCCACTCGACCGCATCACCAAGCGTCATGGCCCCGGCCTGTGCCAGATTGATACCGCGCACCTGAGGCTGGCGCGCAGCCTCGGAGAGACGCGTGCCGCCGCAATCGCGGCATGCTCCCTCGCGCAAAAAGCGTGCAACGCGTTTGAGGCCCTTGTCGTCCTTAACCTTGGCGAGCGCATTCTCAACGGTATAGACGGCGTTGTAATAGGTAAAGTCGAGCGGCGTGGCGCCCTCGCCGTTTTTGGGAACGTAGAGAATGTGCTTCTTAACCGCCGGACCGTGGAACACGATGTCGCGCTCTTGAGGCGTGAGCTGGTTAAACGGCACGTCGGTGCGCACGCCCATCTCGCCGGCGACCTGCTTCATCAAATCCCACATGAGCGTACCCCAGGGAAGCACCGCACCTTCGTTGATGGTCTTTGACTCGTCGGGCACCAGGCTCGCCTCGTCCACCTCGCGCATGACACCGGTGCCGCCACAGGTGGGGCATGCACCGCCACTGTTAAAGGCAAGGTCCTCGGCGCTCGGAGCGCGCGACATCCGGGCGCACGGCGGACACGGGGGCGCCAGCCCAGCCGCTACGTTGAGGCTTGGCTCCACACGCGCCCCGCAATGCGGGCACACGTGATGGGCGCAACGGCTAAAGAGCAGACGCAGGCTGTTGTTGAGCTCGGTCATGGTGCCAAAGGTGGAGCGCACGCCCGGCACGCTCGGACGCTGGTGCAGCGCGAGCGCCGCCGGTACGTGCAATACCTCATCCACCTGAGCGTGCTCGGCCTGCGTCAAACGACGGCGGGTATAAGTGCTGAGTGCTTCCAAGTAGCGACGCGAGCCCTCGGCATAAAGAACCCCCAGCGCCAGCGAACTCTTGCCCGAACCCGATACGCCGGCAATGCCCACGAGCTTTCCCAGCGGAATATCGATATCGATGTCCTTGAGGTTGTGTACGCGCGCGCCGCGCACCTCGATAGCCTGCGGGCTCATCTTCTGTTCCGTCACCTTTATCACCCTACTCATGCCATAAAATGCGGTCGCGGATATACTCGCCCAGCATGGGCACGGTAAATCGGACGAGGCCGTATCCGGCAGCCTCGATGACGCGCTCGCGAATCAGGCTTGCGCGATATTTACTCGCCCAGCTCTGGGTGCGATCGCAGCGCTCAATGATATCCGCCATGCGCGTCGGTTTACCCTCGTCAGCAGCCATGGCCTCGATAAAGAGGCGTTGTGGACTGCGCAGCCCGTAATACAGAGGCGCGTCAACCGCTTCATAGAACTCGGAGACGGCATCCGCATGGCCATCCTCGACATCGCGTTCTTCAATGACCCGCGAGTCACGCCGGACAGCAGCCCGCCACATGTAATATCCCACCAGCTGGACCATATAGGGATGCCCCATGCTCCTGCGCGCCGCAAGGTCCGCCGTCCCCGCATCAACGCAAAGACCAGCGCCTTTGACCGTCTGGATATATGAATCGCGCACCTTGGGCAAAGAAATCGCCCCCAGCGTACGCTGCTGGGCGCGCCGCAAAAACGTCACGCTCGGCTCTTCGAGCAAGTCATCAACCATGCTGGGCAAGCCGGCGAACACTAGCGCAAGGCCGCGCTGGTCGCTATCGGACAAGCCCGTGGCATCCTGGTCTCCGAGCACCTGCTGATAGAGAACGGCAAGAGCCGCCAGCTCCTCGATAGACGCAGATTGAGCCTCGTCAATCGCAAACAGTATGCCCTTGCCTGGACCGAGCTTCTTGAGACGCTCGTTGACCAGCCCTCGCAACGTCTCGCCCTTTGCTCGCGCCGCCTCGACTGACATCCGCCCAAACGACGGACCGAACTCCATTGACGTCACAACGGGTTTATTCGAGCGAAGCGCGTCGGCCAAGCGGTCGCATAAGCCAAGCGACGCGGAATCGGAGACAACCGCCCATCCGCGCTCACTAGCCAAACGCTGCAGCTCCCGCAGGAGAACCGTTTTGCCACAGCCGCGGTTTCCCGTAATGAGCATGAGCCTGCCCGGCGCTCCGGCGCCGTTATCGAGCCCTTCCTCGAAATCTTCGATGACCGACTCGCGACCGATGAGTATCGGAGGCCGCTTGCCTGCCGTTGGCTTAAAGGGATTCGGATTCATGTCGGCCTCCTCGGATTGGCAAACCCTGGTAATAGTTATACCAACTTATACCGAGTTATACCAATAGCATGTGACAAAGGGGTTGTCCCTTTGTCACATGTGGCCGAAAAACTCCGCGTCTGCTGCACGCCAGGGGCGGAAGGTGGCGGGATCGACCTTTACGTGTGCCGCGGCGGGTACGTCGTACCATTTGACCGTGTAACCGGCGCCGTGAGAGCAAAAGACCGAGTCGGGCGTGTTGGGCAGATCGGCCTCGGGCTCATAGGCGGCCGCCTCTATAACGCGCTCGGCATCATGACAGGCCGCATAACCGGCGAACTCCAGGTACAGATGCCCGCGACCGCTCGTGTAGGCAGCCACCTCCAGCGCGTAATCCTGCACCTCGGATGCCGGCACGCGACCCACAAGCTTCGCCCGGTCTCCCGCCATCGCCGGTGGCTCGTACTCGGCACCCATGCGCGTGGCATCCGAGAGCGCCCGGCCCACGCACTCCCCCGGCACCTCAACCTCAAAGTGGTACCACGGCTCCAACAGCACCGCCGCGCCAGCCTCACGCGCCTGCATGAGCCCCTGACGAATCGCGCGGTACGTGGCCTGGCGAAAATCGCCGCCCTCGGTGTGTTTGGCATGCGCACGGCCGCCCGTGAGCGTAATGCGCACATCGGTGATGGGCGAGCCGGTCAGCACGCCCAGGTGATCGCGCTCCATGGCGTTGGTGAGTGCCAGACGCTGCCAGTTAAGATCGAGCTCGTCGGTCGAGGTCACGGTGCCAAACTGCACGCCCGAACCCGCCGGCAACGGCTCCAGACGCAGATGCACCTCGGCATAGTGGCGCAGTGGCTCAAAGTGGCCCACGCCCTCGACCGGCTGCGAAATGGTCTCCTTATAGAGAATGCCGCCGGGCTCAAACGCAATCGAAAGACCGAAGCGATCGGCCAGCACCCGCTGCACGACCTCGAGCTGCACGGCGCCCATCAACTGCAAGTGAATCTGCTCGAGATGCGTATTCCAGCTTACGCCGAGCATGGGATCTTCGTCCGCCAGCTCAGTCAACGCCTTGAACACCGCATGGACGTCGTATTCGCCCGGCAGCACCGTATAGGTGAGGACCGGAGCGATGACGGGCGCATCGCCCGCGGGCTCCGCGCCCAGGGCGTCCCCCGGGCGAACGTGCGCAAGACCCGTCACGGCACAAATACCGCCAGCAGCAACTTCTTGGGCAAGCTCATACTTCTCGCCGTTATAGATGCGCACCTGGTCGATCTTTTGCTCCCATGCCTCGGCACCGGAACGTCCGTCAATCATCTGCTTGGCATGCAACGTGCCGCCGGTCACTTTAACCCAAGCCAAACGCTCGCCGTGATCCCCGCGGCTGACACGATAGACGCGCGCGGCAAACTCCGGGAGCCACGCCTGTTCGCGCATCAGCGCGCATATGCCATCCAGCAGCTCGTCCACGCCTTGGTCCTTGAGCGCCGAGCCGGCAAAGCAGGGAAAGAGCTTGCGCTCGGCAACCATGCGCGACAGCGTTGCGACAGAAAGCTCGCCCGCTTCAAAAAACTCCTCGAGCGCCGCCTCGTCCAACGCAGCAGCGTCCTCCTGAACGGCGCCGCCCGCCAGCAGTTCGTTGGCATCCAGGCAGCCCTCGGAAAGACGTTGCCTAAGTTGTGCCAGCAAAACATCGCGGCCGGGATTCTCCAAATCGATTTTGTTGATGAAGATGAACGTCGGGATGTCATAGCGCGCAAGCAGGCGCCACAGGGTTTCGGTGTGCCCTTGCACGCCGTCGTTGGCGCCCACAACCAAAATCGCGTAGTCGAGTGCGCGCAGCGTGCGCTCCGCCTCGGCAGAAAAATCGACATGCCCCGGCGCATCCACGAGCATGACGTGGGTATCGCCATGGTCGAGCACGGCCTGCGACGAGAAGATCGTGATGCCGCGCTCGCGCTCGATCGCGTTAGTGTCCAGATGCGAATCGCCATCGTCCACGCGGCCGCGCTTGCGGATGCGACCCGCATTGAACAGCATGGCCTCGGCCAGCGTGGTCTTGCCAGCATCGACATGCGCCAAGATTCCAACGACCACTTGCTTCGACATGGCTCTCCTCTTATTGCAAGCCCATCGCACGCGACAACGGGCATCCTCGTTCCACACTGGATGATACAATTTACGGGCCGGCGGGCGAAGTGGGCCCTATCCCCCGACCGAGCTCATCGCCCTGCGTTGCCGCGCGGCGATTTTCGTAGGTTCGCGCCTTGCGAAAGCCGGCTTGCAAAACAGTGCAGCGAACGAAAATAGCCCCACCCGAGGCCATTTTCGTTCGCACGAATTATTGATATGAGCCCTCGCTCTTATGCCTCGCGCAGCCAGTCAAACGCAACACGCGGCGTGCCGTCCGACACATACACGACGCCGGCACGCTCGAACCCCGCCTTAATACTCGCACCCTGCATGGGCAGGTTATCCTGATGCGTGTCGATACGCAGGTGGTTGGCGCGCTCCTTGGCAAAGGCAAACATCGCAGCCGCGATGCCGTGCGCGGTGCCATCGGACGCCACACGGTGCAGCACAGCGTACGGAGTGTCGCTGCGCCATTGACCGTCCTCAATGACGTCATAGCACTCGTCCGGACCCGGTAAAAAGGCAAACGTCGCCACCACGCGACCGTCGACTTCGCACACATAACTGCCACCAGCGGCAATATCGGCAGGATAACCTGCTCGGCCGAAGGCGTGCCCTCGGGCCACTGCGTGGCGTTGCCATGCGCGCGCATAAAGGCGCGGGCAGCGTCGTAGATAGCCATGACAGCGGGAATGTCGGTATCGAGGGTTTTTCTGATCATCACGCGGTGGCCTCACGTTTATTGGTATCACTTTGATTGAGCAATGATACCAGCGTTTGAAGAGGGGCGCGAAGCAGATGGGAAGCAAAAAGCGAGCCGCCTGGTCAAAGGCCAAAAGCGAGTTTTTGGGCGCTGCCACCGGCGGCGATATGGGCGACCTGTTTGCGCGCGAAGACGAGCGCCGCGACGCCCTGAACGCCGAGCGCAATGAAGCCTGGCGCTACAAGTCGTGCGAACGCAAAAACCGTTACGACACGCGCGCCGAGGCCGAGGCCGTTATGGCCGACTGCGAAAACCGCGGGCGGCACGGCTTAGCCTGCTACAAATGCGAATACTGCGGCGGCTGGCACCTGACGTCGCACCCTTGGAAATAGACCCCACATCGGCACGGCACTGACGGAGCGCCAGCCATCGCACGCAAGCTACGGGCGCGGCGGCACCAAAACATCGTATCGAACGGCCTTGCCCGCAAGTTGATAGCTCGGCTTAACGCCGGCAAGCAGCGGCCCCTTCACCGGCCGCTTGATAACGACCTTGCGCGGATGCACCGCAAGCGCAGCTTCGACCAGCGTCTCCTCATCGGCGCATGGCTGTTCCAGATGATGTAGGAGCTGGAACTTCTTTTTGACCGCCGCGCTCTTGGTGCGTTCGGGAAACATGGGGTCCAGATACACCACGTCGGGAGCGGTGAGTTCGCCCTGCCCGATCAGCTCAGCTGCATGACAAAGGCCGGCAATACTGTCCTCGCCCGCATGTAAGCGCATGCGCGTCACGGCTGTCGCAAGTGCCGGATCATCTGCCGCGCGATCCAGGGCATCCTGGAGCAGCGCCGCGATCACGCAATCCTGCTCGTACAGATCGACGGTAAAGCCCGCAGCAGCCAGCAGTAGCGAATCTTCGCCAAAGCCTGCCGTGGCGTCAATCGCCCACGGTTGCTCGGCACCTTTTATGCGTGCGGCCTTCACCAGCAGCTCTTGCTGCAAGCGACCCTGCTTGAGTCGTGAAAGCATGCGGCCAAAATCGGCACGCAGCTCCATCGTGCCGTCGGTGAGCGTGAGGCCCTCGGACTTCCCGGTCAGCTCAAGCCCCGCGGCCCGAGCAACAGAAAAGGGATCGACGACGCCCATGGATACTCCTTAACAAGCAAAACGAATACGTGAGCGCCGTTTATGCCAGCACCCAACCGTCCGCTATTGTCCCACATGCGACATGGCCCACAGCATCCCAATGCAAAGCACCGCCATCAATCCCGTACACACGGCAGCAATCACGGAATCACCCATGCGCCTTCCCAACGACCGCGGCTCACGCACTTGCCCTGCTCCGTACATCATGGCTCCTCCTTGAGACCAGCTCCTTGTTACGACCTCATCATCGCAGCGCCGCACATGAGCTGCCATCGATTTGGCTTACGTCCAGCTTTCCTTTTTGAAAGGTTGGACCGTACAGGCAAGAGACGCTTTCAAACGCATGCATCGCCCCGTTGAACTACAATGTGCTTCACGATATGTGCCACAACCTGGGTGCGACAGATTCTCCGCGCCCGCATCGAAAGGACCAGCTATGAGCGCCGCTCGCAAGACACTCAAAATCCTTGCCCTGATTTATTTTGTTCTGGGCATCGCCAGTCTCGTCATTGGAATCGCCGGCATCGCGACCGGCAAGCTCGAGTCCACCTACGGATCGAACGCCATGCTCGCCGCGGTCGTGCTGGTCGCCAAGGGCGTTGTCGATCTTGCCGCGGGTGTTGCGGGCATCAAGGGCGCCAACAAGCCTTCGCAGGTGGATGGCGCGTTTAAGCTCGGTATTGTTGCCGCGGTCGCCACGCTTGCCCAAGCGGTGCTCACGCTTCCCGCGTTTGGCGGCGACGCCATCAACTTTGGCGCCTTTGTCATCGTGGTGTACGACCTGTTCTTTGTTCAGCAGGTACACGCCGTTAAGGCCGAGAACAAGGACCGCCTATAAGCGCTCGCTTCTCATAACCTCTGCAGCCAAGCAACTAAAAAAGGGCCGATCGCGCATCTCCGCGGTCGGCCCTTTACGTTTGCCCAGATAAAACCTACCAAAATAAACCTGTCCCTTTTTGGCAGGTTGTTAGCTGTGGCGGTACTCGGCGATGATGAAGTCGATATCGGTTTGAAGGGTGTCCAAGTTTGCCAGGCGCTCTTTATCGGCAGGGCGCGTGCGGTAGTAGTACGGCGTCATCTGGAACACTGCCTCGATGTCGGCCTGGGTCTGAAGCGTAATGTTCGCAGACACCCGCTGCGTTCCGACTAACTCAAGCTCGGTGGTCTGCGGCAGCTTCTCGTCGTTAAGGTACGGCGTGTCGTAGAGCACCTCCTTGAGCCCAAAGAGATGACGGGCACCCGGCACCACGGTGTAGAGCGAGCCCTCTGGCGCCAGCACGCGGGCAAACTCGCGCTCGTTAAAGGGGGCAAAAAGCTCGGTCACCATATCGAAGGCGCCATCGGCCACGGGAATGTCCTTCATATTGGCCACGAAATAGGTCGCATCGCCGCGCTTGGCGGCCAGGCGCACCATCTCTTTGCCCAGGTCGAAACCGTAAGCATCCACGCCCGGCACCACGCCCATGGCGCTGGTGTAGTAGCCCTCGCCACAGCAAATATCGAGCAACGTCATGGGGCCGTTCGTAGACGCGGCGCGCCCAGACACCTGCTTGCGCACCAGCTCAACCATCGCATCGCGCAACGGCGCATAGTACCCGCGGTTCAGAAAGTCACGACGACTGCGCGCCTGTGACTTGGGATCGCCCATAGAGTCGCCGCTCTTGGACGAGCGCAGTAGGTACAGATAGCCCTCGCGCGCACGGTCAAACCGGTGTCCGCCTGTGCATGCAGCACCGCGCTCATTGTCCACCAACGGCTCATGGCAAACGGGACACAACAACATGGCAACTCCTTAGCGCGAACAACACAACGTCCACCATTGTCGCACGCCTTCCCCGCCTAGTCATTGGGGACGTTCTTGAATGACTAGTCTTTAAAGGACGTCCCCAATGGCTACAAGGAGTGTCCCCAGCTGCCGGCAGAAAAGGAACGTCCCTAAGTGCCGACTGGTTGCATTAGGAGTATCATCGTCTGCGCAAATAAGCACGAAAGAGCATGTTAGAGATTGAGAGCGTATGGCTGACACCGTATCTAAGCACATCGATATGACCACCGGCTCGCTGTGGCGCAATATTCCCCTGTTCGCCTTCCCCGTGGCCGCCACGAGCATCTTGGAGCAGCTGTCGAACCTCATCGCCACGGTCATCATCGGTAACTTCTCGGGCGACCAGGGAACCCTCGCCATGGCGGCGGTCGGCTCCAATGTTCCGCTTACCAGTCTTATGCTCAACCTGTTTATTTGCATGTCGCTTGGCTCCAACGTGGTCATCGCCAACGCTATCGGCCGCAACGACCAAAACATGGTCAAACGCGCCGTCCATACCTCGATTTTAATGGCGCTCGTGGGCTTTGTCGTCATCGCCCTGGGCGAGATTTTTGCCGAGCCCATGCTCGCCGCGCTCAACGTTCCCGCCGAGACCATGCCGCTCGCCTCACTCTACCTACGCGTCTTTTTGCTCAGCATGCCCTCGATCTTGCTCTACAACTTTGAGGCCGCGATCTTCCGCTCCGTCGGCATCACCCGCATGCCGCTGCAGGCGCTTGCCGTGTCCACCGTCCTCAACATTGGCCTGGACCTCATCTTTGTCCCTGTACTCCACTGGGGTGTCGCGGGCGTCGCCATCGCCACCGCCATCGCTTACACCGTCAGCGCCGCTACGCTCTTTATCCGCCTACTCAAGACCGACTCCGTCGTCCGCGTCACCCCACGCGACCTGGCTATCGACCCCGTCGCCCTCAAGCGCATCGTCAAGATCGGCCTGCCCGCCGGCATCCAAAGCGCCGTCTTTGCCGTCGCCAACATCATCATCCAGTCTGCCATCAACAGCCTGGGCACCGAGGTCATGGCGGCATCGAGCGCCGCCATGAGCCTGGAGTACGTGTGCTACAACCTGCTCAACAGCTTTAGCCAGGCTTGCACTACCTTTGTGGGACAAAATCACGGCGCCCGCCAGATCGACCGCTGCACCAAGACGCTCAAGGTCTGCCTGGTCGAAGGTGGTATCGTTGCACTCACCACGATCATCGTTATTGTCGGCCTGGGGCGCGAGATCTTGTCGCTCTTTAACAGCGATCCCAACATCGTCTCGATCGGCTATATCCGCGTGTGCTCGATCTTCCCGGCGTACGCCTTTAGTATGTTCTATGAAAACATGTCAGGCTACCTGCGCGGCTTTGGTATCTCGCTCACGCCCGCCCTCATCACCATGATCTGCGTCTGCGGCATCCGCTTCTATTGGGTGTTCTGCGTGTTCCCGCACGTCCGCACTTTTGCGAACATCATGATGGTCTACCCCATCAGCCTGGGCACCACGGCGTTCTTTATGGTCGTGGCGGTACTACTTTGCCACCCGGCACGCACCTATCGCGCCACCCAAGCCAAAGCGACAGCCCGCTAAACACCGCACTCAACGCCACGCCAGTCATTAATTGACAATATGAGAGCTCATATAGTCGATAAAGCGCCTCGTGGCGATGGGCATGGTGTCCCAGCTGCGCCAAGCGGCCACCACGTCGCGCGAGGGGGCATGCACGATGGGACGTACGCGAATATCGGCACGCATGCCCTCCACAGTACGACGGTAGAGCATACTCACGCCTAGGCCCTCCTCCACCATCGCCATGATGGTGTAGTCGTCGGTGACCTCGCTCGTCACGTGCGGCGACAGGCCATGCGCCGCAAATGCATCGAGCACCAGGCTCTGTTCGCCCTCATCCAGAAGCACAAACGGATCGGAAGCCAGGTCGGCGAGCGTCACCTTTTCCTTTGCCGCCAGCGGATGCGCGGCCGGCAGCAATGCCACCAACTCGTCGTGATAGACCACGCGCTTCTCGAGCCCCGCGGTAAACCCGCGTGCCGTAAAGCAAAAATCGACCACGCCATCGTGCACCCACTGGGCGTTGCGCGTGTAATCGCCCTGCTTGAGGGTAAAGTGCACGCCCGGGTGTAGGGCTCCAAAGTCGCGAATCACGCGCGGCAACACGGTACGGCTCACGTTGGTAAACGTCGCAATGCGAATATCGGTCGACGAAAGCCCCAGCAGCTCCTGGCGCTTGCCCTCAAGCTCAGCCTCGGCAGTTACGATCTGTCGCAGATACGGCAGATACTGCTTGCCATCGCGCGTAAGCGACACACCCCGCTTACCGCGCTCGATAAGCGTGGTACCCAGCTCACGCTCGAGCGCCCTGACGGCCTGGCTCACCGCACTTTGCGTATAGCCCAGCTCGTCCGCCGCGCCCTTAAGACTGCCGCGATCGACCACCATACACACAATCTGATACCGCGATGCCATCGCGCCTCCACATCAATGCAGCCGTAAAACGTTTTGCCAGGGCTTTTTCTGCCAACATTAGTATTTCTTAATCATACTGAAGATACATTCGCTTTACTACATCCACATCTGGGAGCAGAATCCTTTTTGCGAAACCGTTCTGTAACAAAAGGAGTCCCATGGATCGCAAAAAAGCAATCGCGCTCTCATTTTCCGTTCCCGTCGCATGGGGCTTTTCGTATCCCCTCATGAAGATCGGCATGGACAGCATGAACGCCACGAGCATCGTCGCGCTACGCTGCATCATCGCCTTTGTGGTCTGCCTGCTGCTCTTCCACAAGCACGCGTTGCGCATCAACCGCGACCTTATGGTCCGTGCCGCCATCATCGGCGCCATTATGGCAACCGAGCTCACCTGCATGTGCCTGGGCTCCAGCCTCACCTCTGCCTCCACTGCCGGCTTTTTGCAGAGCCTGACGGTCGTGATCGTGCCGTTTGCCAACGCAGCCCTGCTGCGTCGCGCCCCCGAGCGCAAGGTGCTCATCGGCACGGCTATCGTCACCTGCGGCATGCTGCTGCTCTCGGGCGCCGACTTTACCAGCCTGAATCCCGGCGCAATCATCATGCTGCTCTCGGCCTTTATCTATGCCAGCCACATTATCGTGGCCAAGCGCTTTGTCGAAGAAGTCGATCCGCTGGCTCTGGGCGTTTGGCAGCTAGGCTTTGGCGGTTTGTTCTCGGGCGTCGCGGCATTCACCTTTGGCGGCTTCACGCTTCCCAGCACGCCGGGCGAAATCGTGGTCGTCGTCGCGCTCGCACTCATCTGCTCTGCCTACGGCTTTATCACCCAGACACTCGTGCAGCCCCACGTGCCTGCCGAGACCACCGGTTTCGCCTTCTCGCTCGAGCCGGTATGCTCCGCCGTCTTTTCGTTCTTCCTGGTCGGCGAGGTCCTGAGCCCCATCGCCTTCTTTGGCGCCGCCCTCATCCTCACCGGTGTCATGGTGGCAACCGTCGAGCTTCCGCGCCTCCGCGCACATGAACAGGCTCGCATGGCAGGAGCGCCCGAGCACGTCTCGTAGACCCCACTCTTCATACAGCCGTGGCATAAAGGCAACCGGTGCGCCTTTACAATAGATGCCAGCAGAGCATCTGACGTAAAGGAGCCCCATGGACGCCGCGACCCGCGACCGCAACATAGCAACTTGGTTGGGCGA
>URWQ01000027.1 GCA_900551635.1 uncultured Collinsella sp.
CAAAAGACCGCTGCGGCAGCCGAGATTGACCGTGATGCCCACGCCGCCAAAGCGACAGAGCTCAAGGGTCAGTTCGAACAAATGAAGACAGAGGATGACGCGACTGAGCTCTGCCTGAAGGCTGCGCTCGATGCCGTGGAGGCCCGCGAGGCGAGCTCTCGCGATACCGGCAACCGCCTCGTTCGACGTCTTGAGGATTCCAAGCGTATCCGCGACAAGGTGAAGGCCGAGCGAGACGCCGGCATTGCGGCCGCACAACAAACCGTCGACGCCACGCGCGCCCAGCTCGAGACGCTGCGTCATGAGTATGCCGAACTGCAACGCAATCCCTCGGCAAATCCCGCCAACTATACGGTGCGCACCAGCGAGCTCTCGATGCAGATCTCCGACACGGCAGATGCCCTGCGTAAAGCCGAAGAAGATGTCCCGCGCATCACCGCCGACCTTGAGCACTCGCTTGCCGCAGCCGAGCAGGCCGTCGAGCAGGCGCAAGCCCCCATCGCCGACGCCAAGCGAGCCCATCAGGCCGTGACGGCAGAGGCCGATGCCGCGCGCGACGAGCTGCAGACCGCAAAAACCGCCGCTGCAACGCGCCAGCGCGAACTGCGCGAGAAGATCGCCGCCGAGGACAAGGCACGCCGCGACCAAGAGCAGAGCATAGCCAACGCCCAAGCAGATGCCGCGCATGCGCAGTCGATTATCGAACAGGCGACCGAGGTGCACGACCACCCAGAGATCACCGAGTCGCTTGCAGGATCCTTGGCCCGAGACAAAGCCGAACACGCCGAGACCGAGCGAGAAGTCGCCCAGCTCGAGGCCACCGAGGACGCGGTGCGCGAGCGTACCCGCGACTCACGCATCAAATTCACCGGCGCCATCGTCTGCATTGTCGCCGTAGTCCTCGTGATCATCTTGATCTGGCTGTTCGCAAGCAAGTAAACCAGCTGCCAAAAAACGCCCCAACGCAGTTGCGGTGAGATAGTTCCTGTTTAGCCCTCAAAAAGGCCAATTCAAGAACTATCTCACCGCAACTTATTAGATTGATGCAAGGGATGCAAGGTAGTCATTGGGGACGTTCTTAAACGACTAGTCGAACAAGAACGTCCCCAATGACTACACCTTTTTGGCAGGTTGAACCACGGCAACGCCACTGTTTTGGCGAAGTCAGCGAAAACGCCCCTAAGCGAGCAAGGTGACGTGAAAGAGGAGGGCATTGACCTTCTGGTCATGCCCGACGATTGAACGTCAGATTGCCGCTTAGGGGCGTTTGCAGCGTCGAGCCGTTACGCGGTTTGGTAAAACCGCGTAACCCTACAGTTCAGTCACGACAACGCTGTTGTAGACCTCGTCCCAGCGGTCCATGACCAGGTGGCCGGTCTTGGGATCCATGGCGTTGAGCTTGCCGCAGGTATTGGCGGTCTTGAGCACCGTGACGTCGTCGGCACCAGCAGCAATGGCATGCGCAAAGCCGGCGATGGTCGAGTCGCCGGAACCCGTCGCGTTCACAGCCGCAATCGCGGGCGTCTTGGCGCGGAATGCGCGACCCTCATGGAAGCCCACCGAACCGGCAGCGCCCATCGAAACGACAACCCAGGGAATACCGGCAAAGCGGCCATCGGCGGCGAGCGCCTCGCGCAGGGCATCGACATCATCAGTCGTAAAGGACGTACCCAGCAGGCCGTTAATCTCGGTCAGGTTGGGCTTTACGAGCTCAGGCTTAGCGTCGGACTCCAGCGCGGCCTCCAGCGATGCACCCGAGGTGTCGAGCAGCACCTTGGCGCCCGCCTCCTCGGCGATCTTGACGAGCTCGGCATAGTAGCCGGCATCGACGCCGCGCGGCAGCGAGCCCGAAAGCGTCACAACGTCCGCCTTCGCTGCAAGCTCGGCGAACTTGGCCGTAAAGGCCTCGAGCTCGGCCGGGGCGATCTGCGGGCCGCTCTCCAGCAGCTCGGTCTGGTTGCCCTCGTGCAGGATATTCAGGCAGACGCGCGTCTCGCCAGCGATGGGCACAAAGTCGTTCTTGACGCCATCGGCATCCATGAGCTCGGCCATATAGGCACCCATGTGACCGCCGAGCAGACCGGTCGCGAGCACATCGTCGCCCAACTGCAGCAGCACACGGCTCACGTTGAGGCCCTTGCCGCCAGCGGTCTTTTCGGGCGTCACACGGTTAACATCGTCGATGATCAGCTTATCGAGCTGATAGCGCGTATCAATCGACGGGTTCATGGTAACGGTCAGAATCATATTGAACTCCTGTTTCCGGGGCACGACACGCGCGGCCCCAAACATACGATAGCTCGTTAAAGGATCTCGATCTCAAAGCCGCGGGTAACGGTCTCCCCCGGCTTGGCCACCAGGCAGCCGCGCTTGTGCTCCAGAATATCGTCCTCGTCGGAACAGGTGGACAGACCGCCCCACGGTTCCACGGCCACAAAGTCACCCTCGGGCTTGCTCCACACAATCAGGTACGGCATATCGGGAAACGTCAGGCGCACGCCCTTGTCCTCGGTCTTCTTGGTCAGCGTAACCACGCGGCTCTCGAGCACGTCAAAGATGGTCTCCGCGAAGTCAAAGAGTTCGTGGGTCAGCGGCAGGTCATGGCCAACCGTCGGGTTCTTGCTGCGATGCTCAACATCAATCAGGCCCGTCGAGGGAACGGCAGTGCAGAGCTCGGCGGCCTCGCGCTGCTCAAAACGGAGCTCGTAGTCGTCATAGGACTCGCCCTCGTCAAGCGGGCACTTAAAGCCAGGGTGACCGCCCACAAAGAACGGCATGTCCTCGGTGCCCTCATTGGTCACCTCGTACGACACGGCCACCTTAGCCGCATCGATCGTGTAACGAGCAACGATCTTAAACGGATACGGGTACTGCTCGAGCAACTCGGCATGGTCGGCAGAGCTTAGGCTCAGCGCGACCATGTTGTCGCCCTGCTCCTCGAGCTTCCACTCCTGTTTGCGAGCAAAGCCGTGACGGGCGAGCTTAACCTCGCGGCCGCCCATGGTCATTGCGCGACCGTCACGAAGGCCGCCGCAGATCGGGAAACAAATGGGTGCCTGGCCCGACCAGACCGCCGGGTCACCCTGCCACAGGTACTCACGGCCGTTGGCCGTAATAGAAGTGAACGATCCGCCAGCCGTGCTCAACGCAATGCGGACAGAGCCGTTATCAAGAACAAACTCCATGGGAATCTTCTCCTTCACATATCATCTCGCACGATCCATTGTGAACGTCGTGCCTTTAGCAGAAAGGTAATGAGGCAGCGCCACAAACAAAAGAACAATGCACGTCCAGCCCGCTGGGCCAATTGGGCTGATAGCAAACCGGCCCGCGCCCCCTCACAGAAACGCGAGCCGTCAACGGACTAGTTAATTACGCCGGATACCCGCTAATCGTGGTATTCGCCGCGGTCCCACTTCTCGAGGAACTCGTCAAAGAAGTGCGGGTCAGCCTGAGCCTCGGCGTCGGCCTTATTGCAGGCATCGATCTTGGCGATCAGGGCATCGTGCTCGGGGGTCTTCTCGTAGGGCTCCTCCAGGAAGGCAAGCATGATATCGGCCATCAGGAACTCGCCGGTGATCTTGCCGCCAAAGCCCACGATGTTGGCGTTGAGCTCGCGACGGGCATACAGGGCAGAGGTCATGTCGCGAACCAGGGCGCAACGGGCGCCGGGAACCTTGTTGACGGCGTTGGTGATGCCGATGCCGGTACCGCACAGGGCCACGCCAAAGTCGGCCTTGCCGCTGGCAACAGCCTCGCCCACGGCCTTACCGTAGATGGGGTAGTGCGTACGGGTATGGCTGTAGGTACCGCAGTCGAGCACCTTGTAGCCAGCCTGCTCCAGGCGGTCGGCCAGATAGATCTTCTCGTCCGTAACGATATGGTCGCAACCGATTGCGATGGTCTTCTTCATCAGAACGTCCTTTCGTCTGAATTCACAAGTTGAGGTAGAAGTTCGAGTTCTCGGTGGCTCTCGTTAGGCCATCTTGTTGAGCATGTCGACACGGATCTGGTGACGGCCGCCGGCGTACTGGGCGCGCAGGAACTCGCGGGCGATCTTCTTGGCGACCTCGGTGCCCACAACGCCCGGGCCCATGGTGACCATGCGCGAGCCGTTGTGCTCGCGGGTCATGTAGGCGGAACGCTCGTCGGAAATGTTGGCGACGACCATGCCCTTGATCTTGACGGCGGCCATATAGGAGCCGACGCCGTACTTATCGAATGCGAAGCCCTGGGAATCCTTGTGCTCCAGCAGGTCCTTGGCAACGGCGGTCGCGGAATCGACAAAGTCCGCGGCAGGGGTCTCGGAATAGTCGACGACCTCGTGACCGTCGGCGATGAGCATCTCCTTGATGGACTCCTTCATCGACATACCGTCGGCATCGGAAGCGATTACAACCCTCATGACATCCTCCTTGAGAGATACGCAGGTGCGTAGTTTCTGTTTGGAAGTGTTGAATCGCGTTCAGGTCCGGGCATCTGAATGTGCGGTTCTTCACTGTTCATGTTTATTTGAACACATTCGAACAGTAACTGCAACAACTATTTGTTTATCTTTGTTCTTTTTTGAACAAATACCGGTCACGGATGATTGCTAACCGTTTGAGCCGGGCGCGGACGTAGCGACCATGTGTTCAACAAACAAAAGGGCGGCCAAGAACGTGTCTCGGCCGCCCTTCGGCGGTATTCCCCGGTATATACAGCTGTTTTAGCTACTCGGACTGCCCGCCCTTTTTGACGTGCTTGGACGGAGCACTCAGAAAGCGGCCCGTCAAATAGTTCGCCGGGCCGGAAATATCAATCCCCAGTAGCGTGTGTCCCAGCCACAGAAACGCCGCGAGCACCAGCAGCGGGATAACGCACGAGGTCACGATCATCACAATGACGCCTTCGATGAGATCGGTCACTTGCTGCACAATTTCATCGGTCATCTGCTTGGCGCCGCTGGTCACCGTCGTGACGAGACCCGAGGCACCGTCGGCAAGCTGCTCAAGCACGTTCTTGGACTCTGTGGACTCGGTCTTATTCTTGCTTGCTTTGGAGCTATCGCTATTTGCCGTACCCGCAGCGTCGGCCGCCTTTTGCTCCGCCGCCTCGATGCTAACGCGATACGTTTCGTCGACCTTCTGCGACACCCATACGCTTGCAGGCACCAACGCCATGCCGATCACGGCAACCACCAGCACACGCGTTGCCACGCGGCGCAGGACGGCGCTGGTGCTCCAGCGTCCGTGAATACCAAGCGACGCTGCAAAGAGCACCAGCGCAAACGGGATCAGGATACCCAGGCCAACCGACCACAAAATGGTCAGCAAGTATTTCTCGAGGTAGAGCACGGCAAGCACGATGCCCAAGTTACCCGAAAGCTGCGCGAGCTGCTCGGCAACCGGTGTTCCCGTATCACCCGGCAGCGCGGTAATGCCCGCAGACAGCGCCACGCACGAGGTCGTGAGCGCCAGTACGTTACCTTTCTTTTGATCGATGACCTCGATGGTGGAGTCCCATGTTTTGGTATCGGCGAAATGCGGACGAACTACAAAGCCCGACAGCAGCGCCAGTACTACGAGCGCAACGATAAAGCCAATCTGCAGCTTTTTGTTTGCGCACACGACATCGGACAGGCTGGGCTGCAGCTCGGCTACCGTCGTATGCTCGGTTATCTGGACAGGACGCCCATGAGCCATCTCGTTCGCGTCTCTCTTTTGAATCGATCCGTTGTCCGGCATTTGGATACCTCCTCATTCCGGCCTGTATTGCGGATGGAAGTATACCCACCCAGTAAAAAACCGAACGGGAGGGCGTGCAGAAGCTCCAAGACTGCCCCCCAACGACTAGTCGTTTAAGAACGTCCCCAATGACTGTCTCGGGATGAGTTGCGGTGGAATAGGGATTGTTTTGTGCCCGCCGGCCCCTATTCAGTCCCTATTTCACCGCAACTTGAAGGAGAACAGAAAAAGCCCTGCCGCGGGTAGCGGCAGAGCTTTTGGAAGGGGACTTGGTTGTGAGGGCTCGTTAGGCGAGCTTGGCCTCGAGCTCGGCGATGCGCTTGTAGGCATCGATGGTAAAGCGGGCCTGCTTCTCCAAGATCATGGTGGTCATGAGAGTATCCTGAGCATGGGCCATGATGAAGGTCATCTCCATCTCGCCACCGCCGGCCTCCTGCGAAAGCAGTTTGGTCTGCGTGTCGTGGGCGCCGATAAGTGCATCGCTGGCATCCTTGTGCAGCTGCTCAGCCTTCTCAAAATCACCTTCGCGAGCAGCATCGAGCGCTGCAAGCAGATCAGTCTGGGCGTCGCCCGCGTATGCGACAATCTCGAATCCAACCATCGAGATTTCTTCTTTGGTTGCCATATTGCGTTCCTTTCACATATGAACCAACGGAGAGCATCGCGTCCGGGCATACGCGCTGCGTTGTGTATGGTAGAAACAGTAACATTCAAACAAAAAAGAACAGCGCAAAATGCAATTTCAAGCTATGAACGGTTGCTTTTCACCCGTGAACGGTTTCCAAACCAATCTGAACAATATCAAACACAATTATCGGCAAACCAAACAGGTCCACACCCTAGCGTACGTCGCGCACGGTATCGCCCTCGACGAGCACGCCCGGAAACAGCATGTGCTCCAGACCGGGTTCAACGCCCTCGGCGCCGGCAATCTTGTCGACCGCCCACATGCCGACGCGCTTGTTGTCAAAGCGCACCGTGGTCAGGCGACGGTCGGGCACGATATCGCCCAGGCTATCGTCAACACCCACCACGCTCACGTCCTGGGGCACGCACCTCCCGCGCGACTCGAGCCTACGGTTGCAGCCGTAGGCCATGGCGTCGTTGGAGGCATAAATGGCCGTGCAGGTCGGATCATCCGCAAGCACCTGGCCGGCAGCATATCCACTCTGCGCTGTCCAGTCGCCGCGCACGAGCTGCGGGGGCTCAATGCCATGCGCACGCAATGTCTCACGCCAGCCTTCCTCGCGCCGCATGCCCGAAAGCGAGCGCTCGGGGCACGAGATAAAGTGCACGGTCTTGTGTCCCTGCCCCAGCAAGTACTCGACCACTTGGCGTGAACAATCGAACTGATCGTTATCGACCGTCGAGCACAACGGGTGCTCCAGCATGGTAACGAGCACTGTCTGCATACCGGGCAGCGGTTCAAAGGTTCCAAAGTCCGCCGGCATGCGGTTCATGATTACAACCATACCGTCCACCGGCAGTGCACTCATACGCGACGATGCGCTCTCGAGGGTATACGGATGCCCGTCTACTTTAGTGAGGGTGATGGCATAGCCGTGCTTATCGGCGGCGGCGGCAAAGCCCTCCATGCGGTCGAGGTTGCCGGTACCGGTAATGTTGAACATGGCAACGCCGACGGTCTTAAACTTGCCACGGCGCAGCGATCGACCGGCAAAATTGGGGCGATACCCCAGCTCGCGCATGGCGGCACGCACGCGTCCCTTGGTCTCGGGGCGCACGCTGGGCGAATCGTGCACCGTACGCGAGACTGTCTGCTCCGAGACGCCCGCGAGGCGCGCTACGTCTTTGACGGATACCGATTTTTTAACAGCGGCCATAGGTCGATCTTTCTATGTCAACGATGCCATTGGTGGCACCTTGCGCAGTCATTTTTAACGCCTTCAAGTATATCCAACGCCTCCCCCACCATACGCTCACCACCCAAAACCTACCGTTCACCGACATTTTTGCTTCCCCGAACGGCTTTTAGCGCCCAAATGTTAACGTTGCCATTGTGCAAACACAGAGCCACCGGGCGGCTCAAACGTTTACGCGTAAGGAATCGACGGTTCGCAGGCACAGGAACCACCGGTTCGCTTCTTTTTTTGTGTCACAAAATGGCAACGTCAACATTTTGGCAACCGAATGTCAAAAGCTACCATCGTTGCTAACCCACCGACTCTTAGGAGCTTTGCATGGAGCAACTCATCGCCATCATCGAAAAGGGCCAGCCCTTTTTCAACGCGATCGCCCGCAACAAGTACCTCAAGGCGATCCGCGACGGCTTTATCTCCGTCATCCCCATCATCATCTTCTCGTCCATCTTTTGCCTGGTAGCCTCGGTCCCCAACATCTGGGGTTTCTACTGGCCCGATGACATCAACAACGCCCTGTGGAAGTGCTACAACTACTCCATGGGCATCCTGGCCATCGCCTGCGCCGCCACCACGGCCAAGCACTTCGCCGACGCTCAGAACCGCGATCTGCCCAAGAACAACCAGATCAACTTCATCTCGTGCATGTGCGCGGCCATCATCGGCTTTCTGCTCCTTTCGAGCGACACCATCGCCACGGACGCCGCCAGCGGCTTCAACACCACCTACCTTGGTTCCAAAGGCCTGCTGACCGCTTTCATCGCTGCGTTTGTGACTGGCATCATCTACAAGTTCTTCATTAAGCGCAACATCACCGTCAAGATGCCCGAGCAGGTTCCGCCCAACATCTCGCAGACCTTTAAGGACATCATCCCCTTCTCCGTCTGCATCACCGTCTTTTGGGTCTTTGACATCGTCTTCCGCGCTGCTTTTGGCTTCTGCTTTGCCCAAGGCGTCATCCAGGTGTTCCAGCCCCTGTTCACCGCTGCCGACGGCTACATCGGCCTCGCTGTAATCTACGGCGCCATGAGCCTGTTCTGGTTCGTGGGCGTCCACGGCCCCTCAATCGTCGAGCCCGCCATCGCCGCCGCCCTCGTTGCCAACATGACCGACAACCTGGCTGCGTTCCAGGCTGGTCAGCACGCTTCCGCTGTCCTGACCCAGGGTGCCCAGTACTTCGTCGTCTGCATGGGCGGCACCGGCGCCACGCTCGTCCTGGTCTTTATGTTCTGCTTCCTGGCCAAGTCTCAGGAGATGCGCGCCGTCGGTAAGGCAGCTATCGTCCCCGTGTGCTTTGCCGTCAACGAGCCGCTGCTGTTCGCCGCGCCCATCGTGCTCAACCCCGTCTTCTTTGTCCCGTTTGTCTTTGCCCCGATCGCCAACATCTGGATCCTCAAGATCTTTATCGACTTCTTGGGCATGAACGGCTTTATGTACACCCTGCCTTGGACTGTCCCCGGCCCCATCGGCACCATCATGGGTCTGGGCTTCCAGCCGCTCGCCTTTGTGATGCTCGCCCTTATCCTGGTCGTCGACTTCGTTCTGTACTATCCGTTCTTCCGTGCCTATGACGCCCAGAAGTGCGCCGAGGAGGCCGAGATTTCCGAGGAGGAGCTCGCCGCCAAGAACGCCGAGAAGGCCGCCAAGCTTAACGATGCCTTCCAGGGCAAGGCTGACGCCAAGAGCGTTGCCGCCGGCGCTGCTGCCGATGCCGTGAAGGCCGACTCCCCCGCCGCTTCTGCAGCATCCGCTGCCGAGGCAACGACCGCCAGCGACCTCAACGGCAAGCGCGTGCTCGTGCTCTGCCAGGGCGGCGGAACCTCGGGCCTGCTCGCCAACGCGCTGGCCAAGGCCGCCAAGGAGCGCGGCATCAGTCTTGAGACCGCTGCCGAGGCATATGGCAACCACGTGGACATGCTCCCCGACTTTGATCTGGTCGTCCTGGCCCCGCAGGCTGCCAGCTACTTGGCCGACCTGCAAAAGGACTGCGAGCGCGTGGGCAACAAGTGCGTCGCCTGCCGCGGTAAGCAGTACATCGAGCTCTCCCAGAACGGCGATAAGTCTCTCGCCTTCGTGAGTGAACAGCTTTCGAAGTAAGTAACGCTTAGGGCCAGCCGACCATCCACAGCCGGCTGGCCCTTCGATTTAGACGATTGGATCATCATGTCCGTTAACCCTGCTAGCGTCACCAACCCGCCCGCGCAGTTTCCCGAGGGCTTTGTCTTTGGCGGCGCCACCGCTGCCTACCAGGTAGAGGGTGAGACCCGCACTCACGGTAAGGGCAAGGTTGCCTGGGACGACTTCCTGGAGGCCCAGGGTCGTTTCTCCCCCGATCCCGCTTCGGACTTCTACAACCAGTACCCCGTCGATTTGGAGCTGTGCGAGGAGTTTGGCATCAACGGCATTCGCCTCTCCATCGCCTGGAGCCGCATCTTCCCCAACGGTACCGGCGAAATCAACCCCGAGGGTGTCCAGTTCTATCACGATCTCTTCGCCGAGTGCCATAAGCACCACGTTGAGCCGTTTGTCACGCTGCATCACTTTGACACGCCGCTGCCCCTCTTTGAGAAGGGTGACTTCCTCAACCGCGAGACCATCGACGCCTTTGTGAACTTTGCCACCTTCTGCTTTAAGGAGTACGCCGACCAGGTAACCTACTGGTTCACCTTTAACGAGATCTGGGCCGACGCCTCCAACACCTACATCGAGGGCACCTTCCCCGGTGGCGTCAAGGCGCATCTGGCCGAGGCTTTCCAGTGCGAGCACAACATGATGCTCGCCCACGCCAAGGCTGTGCTTGCCTTCCACAACGGCGGTTTTAAGGGCAAGATCGGCGTCATTCAGTCGTTGGAGTTTAAGTATCCGCTCAACGAGAACGACCCCGCCGACATCAAGGCCGCCAACAACGAGCACGTGCTGCAGAACCAGTTCTTGCTCGATGCCACCTTCCGCGGCGACTATGCGCCCGACACCCTCGAGTGCGCCAACCGCCTGGCTGCCGTCTCGGGCGGCACCATCGAGATCCTGGACGAGGATCTGGAAATCATGCGCGAGGCAGCGCTCTACAACGACTACCTGGGCGTTAACAACTACCAGTGCCGCTTCTTGAAGGCTTACGACGGCGAGAACGACCTGCACCACAACGGTACGGGCGAGAAGGGCACTGGCCGCTGGCGCGTCAAGGGCATTGGCGAGCACGTGAACAAGCCTGGTATCCCCACCACCGACTGGGACTGGATCATCTATCCCGAGGGCCTGTTCGATCTGCTCGTCTACATTAAGCAGCGCTACCCCAACTACAAGCAGATCTTCATCACCGAGAACGGCATGGGCTACAAGGACCCCTACAAGGACGGTTTTGTGGACGACCAGCCGCGCATCGACTACATCGAGCAGCACCTGCGCTGGTTGCTCAAGGCCATGGAGGTTGGCGTCAACGTGGGCGGCTACTTCCTGTGGAGCCTGCAGGATCAGTTCTCCTGGACCAATGGCTACAACAAGCGTTACGGCTTCTTCTACGTTGACTTTGAAACCCAAAAGCGCACGCCCAAGGCAAGCGCATACTGGTATAAGCACGTGGCGCAGACCCGTCGTCTGGACTAGTTAACGCCATCGGCCGCCGTAACCATCACGCTGCCGTGCACCTTACCATTCCCGATCGCATGGGCGCTGCGTCCATGCACCTCTTTCCGTGTGGCGGATACGACCTTC
>URWQ01000028.1 GCA_900551635.1 uncultured Collinsella sp.
ATGGGCAAGGCGGCCGGCACCGCGCCCCCCCCAGCCGATACAGGCTTCGCTATCGATAATCAGTCCGCTCATCTATGCCATCCCCTCGATAATCTTGGCAAGCTTTGCCGCCTGCTCGGACGCCGTCCCCTCAACGGCCTCGCACGTTTGGTCACGGTCGGGCACAAACGAGCGCACGACCTGTGTCGGCGACCCGGCAAGACCGCAACGCGCGGGGTCGGCGTCCACGTCGGCGGCACTGACCACGCGCACGTCCGCCTCCTCCGCCGCACGAATACCGGCAATGCTTGGCATACGCAACTGGCCAATCTCCTTGGCAGTCGTCATCGCGCACGGCATCTCAAGATACACCGTCTCCTCGCCGACATCGCATCCGTGAACGAGCGCCAGCGAGCCACACGTCGTAAAGCCCGCGCTTTGCACGCAGCTCACGTCGGTCACGCAGGGAATCTCAAAGGCACCGGCAAGCTCGGGACCGATCTGGGCCGTATCGCCATCCACCGCCATCTTGCCGCAGATGAGCAGGTCGAAGTCCTCGTCGAGTGCTTCGATGCCGCACTTGAGGGCGTAGGTGGTTGCCAGGGTATCGGCACCTGCAAAGGCGCGATCGGTCAGCAGCAGCGCGTCGTCGGCACCGCGGGCGATGCAGTCGCGCAGCAGTGACTCGGTCGCGGGGATGCCCATCGACACCACCGTCACGCGCACATCCATGCCAAAGCCGATAAAGTCGTCCTTCAGCGCCAGCGCGCATTCCAAAGCACTCGCGTCAAAGGGATTAATGACCGCCTGCTTGCCATCGCGCACGATGGTATTGGTCTTGGGGTCCATCTTGACCTCGGTGCTGCCCGGCACGGCCTTGACGCACACCACCATATGGAAATCGCTCATCTTCACGCGCCCCCTTTCTGGACGAGCTCATCCAAGAGCTTCTCCGAAAACAGGTTACCGCGACCCAGCTGCCCGTCAGGATCGAGCTGGAGCTTGAGCCGCGCCGACTCGACCATGGCCTCGTGACCGTACATCGTCTCCAAGAAGCCCGCCTTGATCTTGCCGACGCCGTGTTCTGCGGAGACGGCGCCGCCCATGGCCGTGACCTCGGCCGCCCACTGGGCAAAGAGCTCTCCACCGCGGCGATAGTCCCGTGCATCGCGCGGCAGGATGTTCACGTGCAGATGGTTGTTGCCGATATGTCCCCAGGCGGCAGACTCAAGCCCGCTTTCGGCCAGCGTACGGCGATAGAGGGCGATAACATCGGCCAGGCGCGCGTTGGGCACCGACATGTCCGAGCCCAGTTTGGTGATGGTGGGATCCGTGCGGCGGCGCTCGTCGATAAGCATGTTGACGCTCTCGGGGACCGCATGGCGGAAGAATCGCTGACACTCGCGATCGACCTCGGTGCGCGCGACCCATGTCGCATCGTCACTGCCGCCCGCAAGCTCCAGTACCCACCCCAAGTGATACAGCTCCTCAGTCGCCTGCGCCTCGTCGTCGCAGTCGAGCTCCACATAGACACAGACCTTGGCGTCTTTGTCGAGCGCCGGCAGCGAGGCAAACGCCGTCGACTGCTCGCGCTGGCGACGTAGAATATCCAGGGCGCCAGCATCGAAGTACTCGATGGCAGCCGCATGGGACAGGACGGGACGCACGGAATCGGTAAAGGACACGGCCTTGTCTTCGCTATCGAAAAAGCAGCTCACACCCCAAACGACCGCAGGCGCCGCCTGCAGGGCGATCTCGAGCTCGGTAATGACGCCGAGCGTGCCGCACGCACCGATAAAGAGGTCGATGGCGTCCATTTCGTCCGCAACGAAATAGCCTGAGGCATTTTTTGTCTTGGGCATGGTATATCCGGGAAGATCGAGTTCGAGTGCACGGCCCGCTGCCGTCACGAGCGACAGGTGGCGGCCCTGGGCAAAAGCCTCGCCGCGCTGAAGCTCAAGCAAATCGCCATCAGCCAGCGCGACGTGGAGTCCCGTGATATGTGGGCGCATGGGGCCGTAAGCGTAGCTGCGGGCGCCGGAGGCGTTGCATGCCGCCATGCCGCCCAGACAGGCAGACGTCTCGGTGGGATCGGTGGGAAAGAACTGCTCGGGGGCCTCTTGGAACTCCTCGTAGGCCTCAAGCGATGCCTGGTCCCAACCAGCAGTCGGCAGTACCTTCTTGCTCAGCTGCTTGCGCAGCTCCGAGAGCACAACGCCCGGCTCCACGCGCAGCAGAAATTGGCCTTGTTCATCGCGACGAAGGCCCAAGTAGCGATTCATACGGGAAGTATTGAGGATATGCCCGCCGTGGGGCACGGCACCGGCGGCAAGGCCGGTTCGGGCGCCCTGAACCGTTACCGGGACACGCTCGGCATGGAGCTTTTCCAAAATGGCACGGACCTCGTCTTCCGTTGTCGGAAACGAGATGCTCGAGGCCTCGCCCGATGCGCGAGACTCATCGCGACCATACTCTTCGAACTCGTCGGTGAAGGGTTTGATGGTTGCAGACACGCGAACTCCCCCTTTAGCTAACTACAGTGTTTGCAGGGAGATGTTACCGCATCGTTTCGTCGACGTGTTCGAGACCGTCTCCATAATTGGCGATTTTTACGTTCGTGCAATTCGGCGAGCGGCTTGATTTCCTCGGCAGACGATGCTTTTGACACATATGGCCCCGCCGTCGCCGACCGCGCGATTGTCGCTTGAAAAAAGTTGGAGTATTTTTTGCCGCCTTTTACCTGCGGAGACGCCAATCCGTCAAGCATTTGGTCAGAAATTGGTCAAGTAGCGGCTGATACGGTCGGCGTCGACAGCCAAAACCAATAGAGGTTTTGGCCCAGAAGCAGGGAGGTTCCCATGGCATATTACTGGCCCCAGTACGGCATCGCCATCGAAGTCGACGACGATCCCCATCTCCTGCCTTTCGACGAAGAGGCATTCCCCGATACGACGGTCTACCACGTTACCACCGATGTGATCTGCAACCCCGAGTCGTTCTCGGCGCTCGCCCACCACATCGCGCATATCCACGACATCGAGTTCCCTCCCGACTTCGAAGAGCTCGTCTACTCGCGCCGCCTGATGCTTCACATGCTCTTTGGAGCGAACCCGTCCACCTTTGCGCGCATCTACACCGCCAAGGATGCCGCATGAGCGCGAAGAAGCCACCCCACTTTGCAGGCCTGGGTCGTCGCAAGAAGCTCATCGTTGCCTGCTTGGCCATCGTCTGTGCCCTTGTCGCCGTAGGACTATACGCTTGGCAGTCGCAGCCCGTACCCGAGGCGGGCGCTTCGGTTACGACGGCCGAGGGCAAAACGCACCAGGAAATCCAAGATGAGCTCGACGCCATCGTCCGCGACAACATGATGACGATTTCGGTCGCACCGGTCGCTCAGCTGCAGGAGGACGGTAAGCTGCGCGTCAACGTGCAAAACGTCCAAGACAATAAATTTCCCCAGCGATTCCGCGTCATCCAAAACGATGAGACCATGTACGAATCCGGTGTGGTCGAGACCGGCAAGACAATCGAAACGTGCCCCGCCGGCGACATCAAAGAAGGCGAGGCGTACATCGAGATCCAGGCACTCGATGCAAAGACCCTCGACAGCCACGGCAATCCGACACGTGTCAAGGTACGGGTTGAGCAAGCCGAGAACTAGCCTTCCGGCCGACGCGGCACCGCACACAATTCACCAGCATTCGTCCAATCATCGCGGGGACGGCCCGCGGCGAATAGAAAGGAACGACCATGGACATCACCAGGAACATGAACGGAGCCAGAGCGCTCGTCGTGGGCGCAGGGCTCGCGCTCGCGCTCGCAATGGGTGCCGTCCCGACGCCAGCTATGGCGGCCGGGCGCGTTGGAACCACGAAAGTAATGGTCAGGACCGAGATCGACAACGTTGAGTTCAAAGTTCCGACGGTTATTCCCTTCGTCGCCAAGGCCGACGGCACGCTTCAGGGCCCCTCAGAAGACGCGACCACCATCGACAATCATTCGGCCTACGGCATCCATGTCACCAACATGAAGATCGACGCCATGAACACCTGGACCATTGCCGCCGACGCCAAGGCCGGAACCGCGCAGAACTCCATCGACTTTAAGGTCGGCCCCGACGGCGCACTCCAGAACGCCAGCGCCGCAACGCAGGGGACGGGCCTCGATCTTTCCAAGAACGCAGCCTTCGACATGGGCTACCAGGGCATTGCCGGCGGCAAGGACAAAATTAAGCTCAAGACAAGCGGAAACGTCGCCCGCGTCACGCGCGACATCTTCCGCGTAACCGGCGAAGGCGATCAGGTTGCAACGATCACCTGGACGGTCGAGCCCGGTGCGCACACGGCATAAGGCTGTCGCCCTGGCCGCCGCCGTCAGCATCCTAGCGTTTGGGCCAGCCATGGCCTTTGCCCAGCAAGAACAGGCGCAGGCCGCCACGCAAGTGACGGTCGACCTCTCGGAGCTCGACCGCGGCGACCGCGAGGAACCGTTGGCGCAGACAGGCGACAGACGATGGCTCTTGGCAGCAGGCGCCACAGCAGCAGGCGCGGGCACCGCCGGCCTCGGTCTGCACATCAAACGCAGTCAGAAACAAAACACGGACAGGCCGCACTAAATTAGCTAAGGAGACCCCATGGCATCGAAGAACCTTTTGCCCGTCGTCGCACTCTGCGGCGCGCTCGCAACCGGAACGCCTGTCGCCGCTTGGGCGACTCCCGCCATGGCAGACTCCTTACCAGCAGCCCTAAGCTCCGCACCAAATCCGCCGAGCGCCATTGCGTGCAAGCGTTTTTCGATCGCACAGGCCGCAATCTCGACCTCGGGATGCCTTCGTCGTAATACGGACGGCTCGATAGTCGTGGATATCAATCGTTCGAACAAGGCAAACGGCTCCCAGGCGGGGTGCGCCGTCTGCACATGGCGCTCGGTTGTGCTCGATGCAGATGGCGATCCATGCAATTTAGAGCTGCGCATCGACATCGCTTCGGTCGATGACTCGGCGAACGGAGCGAAGGTCGCCTTCGACGGTGCGTTTTTCGAGAAAGGAGGCGGTATATGTCTGGGCTGCGCCGCCGCGAATGCAGACGATGCGCAGCCCACCCTCTCATTCACCGCATCGGTGCGGCTGACCAAAGCCGGCACCGATGCCATCGCGGCGGGAGGAGCGTCCCTGCTGTTCTACGCCGTCAGCACCAAAGACACAGACGCTCATTTCGAGAAGCCAGCCGGATCACTCAGCCTTACACGAGGGATAGAGGCAGGCCCTATTGAAATCGATGCCCACGCGCAAAGCAGGCAACGCATTCTTGCCGACCCGGCGCTTCTCGAAATGGAGTGGAACGGATCCGGAGCCATCGGAATTCTCCCCTCCGCGCTTGACGCCAAGACGCTCCCCTCAAACGACGAATCCATCAACGCAACCATACAAGAGGAGAGCACGGATAAAGAAGCAGGTGCGGGCGACACGCCGTCGCCGACAAACAACGTCCCAGCTTCTTTCGAAGCGCTGAATGAGCCCGCTGCCGATCCAAACGATCCCGAGCTCGCGGACAGTCTGGGGCTTGCTGATCCTCAAGAGATCGATGAAGGTAACTGCTGCGTGCTTGCCGCGCTCGACCACACAGAGGTCATCGACGCTGCGAACATCGAAGTTGCCGCCGCCAATCAGCCCGTCCGCAAGTCGGCTATCATCGCATTTCCTGAATCCATCGAAGTCGTCTTTTTGCCATCGGGCGAGGTCGTGGCCCCAACACTGCTCACCTTGTTGGGCGCCAAGAATACTCGAAACGAAATTAAAAAGGTCACAGTTGTCGACCCTGCAACCACCGCCAAGCTGCGTCTATACGCCGTTGCTCCAGACGGAGGCAAGACCTTGGAATTCGATGGTGACACACTCCTAGCCTGGCGACGTCTGGACATTATGCAAGACGTCTCGTACCAGATCGAGCTCGAAGGGTTTGATCGTGCCCGCGATGCCAATATCATCGCCGCGGCTATTGAATCCCCGCAGCGGCTTATGACACTGCGTTTTGAATACTATCCCTATGTCCCGACAACCACCTGAGGCTTAAATGCTGCGCGTCGTTGCTAATGCCACTTATATAACGTATTAGATGAGTCGCGATGTACCTCGCATTCCACTCTGCTACGATTGCCACGTTGGCATCAATACGGGAGGGCTCATGCCGGGCTTGGGAACAATCATCAACGTTGTGCTTTTGATTGCGGGCGGTCTTTTGGGATTAGCGGGCGGTCGCTTCATTACACCGCGCATCCAAGACACGCTCATGAAAGCATCGGGGCTGTGCGTCCTGTTTATCGGCCTGGGCGGCACCATGCAAAAGATGCTCATCATCGATGGAAAGGCACTAGCGACCACCGGTACCACCATGCTCATCGTCTCGTTCGCCCTCGGCTCGCTCATCGGCGAGGCCGTCAACTTGGAAGCCGCCATCGAGAACCTTGGCGAATGGCTCAAGCGCAAGACTGGCAGTGAGGGCGATAACGGGTTCACCAACGCTTTTGTCTCGACTTCACTCACCGTGTGCATCGGCGCCATGGCCATTGCGGGATCGATCCAGGACGGCCT
Source organism: uncultured Collinsella sp. (assembly GCA_900551635.1). GTDB lineage: Bacteria > Actinomycetota > Coriobacteriia > Coriobacteriales > Coriobacteriaceae > Collinsella. The sequence continues at coordinate 6,569 of URWQ01000028.1, forward strand.
GCTCGGTGACTGGTCAACGCTTGCCCTGAAAGGCGCATTGGACTGCATCATCGTCTGCACCATGACGGCGTCGCTCGGACGCGGCTGCATCTTCTCGGCCCTGCCCGTCGCCGTGTTCCAGGGGACGATCACGCTGTTTGCCGGCGCACTCTCCCCCATCATGACTACGGCAGCCCTCGACAGCCTTTCGCTCGTAGGCTCCATGCTCATCTTCTGCGTCGGCGTCAACCTCATCCGTCCTCAGACCTTCCGCACGGCCAATATGCTTCCCTCCGTCGTCATCGCCGTCATCTACGCCCTCCTGTTCTAAATCTATCAACGCAGCGGCATCTCGAACACCTGTTTGATGCTGTGCTATGATATGAGGTCACCGTAGCTGCGTTCGAGAGGAGGAGCGGTGGCCGACCAGGACATCAAGATGCTCATCGAGCGCATTATGGCCGAGGCCCGGACCCATCAGTCTGCCCGCTTCTCACATGAAGTCTACGCAGACGAGCCGATTCTCAAAACCGGCCGACAGATGCAGAATTTCCTCCCCGACCAGTACCGTAAAATGCGCGAGATATCGCGCTGGCAGGATGACCCCAAAGGCGGCGCAGGTCGCTGGCTTTCGGAAGCCGAGCTTTTCTACCGCCAGGGCCTGCTGATGGCCGACTTTGAGGACGACTGTCCCTACAACGGCACCTTTAAATCGTACTTTCCCACCTACAACGCCATGAGCGACCGGCAGTTGCGCGGCTACTTTACCTGGCGTGCCCAAGTGCGCCGCGGAACCGTCGAGGAAACGTCTACGTCCTTTGCCTTTCTGTATCTCTATGAGCTGATTTGCGGCATTGGCGTAGATGACCCGCTCGATGGTTTTAACAAGATCAAGGCTTTTTGGGATGCCTATCGCGCCTTCGAGCCCGGCATCGACCGATTTGCACGCGTGTGGCTGCAGGATTACGCCGTGTTCCACGGGCTCGACCCCAAGCTGCTTCGCGACTCTAAAACCGTCATGTTCGATAACGCCCTTATCGAGCTGCGGCGCGCGGCACGAGACCTTGTACCAGCACCGGCACCGTCCGGCCAGACCCCTAAGCGTCGCAAAACCTCCGAGCCCACGCTCCCCCTTCCGCCCGATGAGGTGCGCGAGGAGCGACTCATGGCCGCCATCAACGCCCTCTCCACGTACAACCTAAGTAACTCGCGGCTCGACCGCAGCCACCACCGCGATCTGCGCCACGTGGCGTGCGCCGTGTATGTCCGTATGGCGCGCTACTATGACACGCACCGAAAGACCGGCATCGTGGCGAGCTTATTTGGGGAGGAGACGGCCATGCCCTACACCATGTTTGCCTCGGCCGTATTCTTTGCGCCCGAGCGCCACGAGGACTGCGAATACCGCTTGGATCCCATCCATATCTACCGTTGCCAAAACGGCTTTTGGGAATGCATGCGTATCCACGGTAGTAGGCAAAAGAGCAGCAAGCTCGGTGAAATGATGCGCGCCTGCGACCAACGCCTGCGCCTGGCGCTGGACCCCGCCCATCCCCTTAAGGAAGAAAAGGTCCCCAAATATCTGGCCAAGATTATCGATGACGAGATTGTGGCATGGCTTTCGTGGGACGCCGCACACCAACCCGTCAAGATCGATATCGATCTGAGTCAGCTGGGGCACATTCGGAGCGCCGCTGCGCAAACGCGCGAAGCGCTTTTAATCGACGAGGAACGCGAGGACGGCGCGTCCGCAGAAGCCGAGGCAGCGGACTCAGGGCAACCGGAAGCCGAGCCCGTAACCGACGCGATTGTCGAGGCGGTCGTGGCACCCATTCGGCAGGACTTGACCGACGAGCCGACCATATCCACCGAACAGTTTGGTGTCGTGGCACCGCTTCTCGCGCCGACGCCCGCGTTCGCAGCTGCTGCGCCCGCTGACGCCACAAACGAACTCGCGCCCGCCGCAGATGCCTTCCTTCGCGCACTGCTCGAGCACAACGCAGTACAGGCGGAATCGGCGGTAGTGCAATCGGGGCAGAGCGAGGACATGCTCGTCGATACCATCAACGAGGCGCTCTTTGACCTGGTGGGTGACACCGTAATTGAATTTGGCGCGGCAGGACCGCAAATTATCGAGGACTACGAAGCAGACGTGAGAGGATACCTAGACCATGAGTGATACCGCACCCGCAGCACCCCGCGTGCCCAAGCGCGTCGCTGCCGTCATTCTCAACTCGCTCAAGGGCGGCGTGGTCCCGCGCATCGGCCTTCCCTATATCACCGTGGGACGCGAGGTCGAGATTCGCGCCCTGCTCACCGATTTGAGTCTCATCGCCGACGGCGGCGCAAGCTTCCGCTTTCTGGTCGGTCGCTACGGCGCCGGCAAGAGCTTTTTGCTCCAAACCATCCGAACGCATGCCATGGGCGAGGGATTCGTCGTCGCCGATGCAGACTTATCCCCCGAGCGCCGTCTGCAGGGCGGGCAGGGGCAGGGCCTTGCCACCTACCGCGAGCTCATACGCAATATATCGACCAAGACGCGCCCCGAGGGCGGTGCGCTCAACCTTATTCTGGATCGCTGGGTTGCCTCGTGTGCCGACGTCGACGAGTCGGTCGTCAATGCCCAACTGGCCCCGCTCGAGGAGATGGTCCACGGCTTCGACTTCACCCGCATGCTTCGCCGCTATCGCACGGCCGTATCCGAGGGCGACGAGGAAGCCATGAGCCGCGTGCCCAAATGGATCCGCGGCGAATACCGTACCAAGAGCGAGGCTCGCGCCGAGCTGGGCTCCTCGACCATCATCAGCGATGACGACTGGTACGACTACGTCAAGCTCATCGCACGTTTTTTGGTCTGCAGCGGCTACAAGGGCATGCTGGTGCTCATCGACGAGCTCGTGAATCTGTACAAGATTCCCAACGCGATCACGCGCCAATATAACTACGAGAAGATCCTGACCATGTACAACGACACGCTCCAGGGCAAAGCGCAGTACCTGGGCGTGATCATGGGTGGCACGCCGACCTCTATCGAGGACCGCCGCCGCGGCGTCTTTTCCTACGAGGCCCTTCGGAGCCGTCTCGCCCAGGGCCGTTTTGCGCGCGATGATCTCAAAGATATGCTCGCGCCCATCATCCGCCTGCAGACGCTCACCTACGAGGAGCTGCTGGTGCTCATCGAGAAGCTCATGCAGATCCATGCCGGCTACTTTGGCTGGACGCCCACGCTTACCGAGAACGACTTGGTGGACTTCCTCAAGATTGAGTTTGGCCGCGTGGGGGCCGACACGCATCTGACGCCCCGCGAGGTCATCCGCGACTTTATCGAGCTGCTCGATATCCTGTGTCAGAACCCCGATGCTAACGTGGCCGAGTTGCTGCAAAGCGTCGGCGGCGAGCGGCTCGGGGGCGCCGCGCGGGCGCCGCCAGCCGCGACAGACGACACCGGCACCACAGACGACCGCAACTTCGCCGAATTCACCATCTAACCTGCCAAAAAGGGACAGGTTTATTTTGGCAGGTTTTATCTCGGCAAACGCCGAGGCAGTAATGCAGCAAGCCACTGCCCACCGCGTTGAGAGATTCGTTTTTGAAAGGAGGCCCCGTGAACGCCTTTGACCGCTACGCCCCGTTTATCCAAGACTTCATCTACTCCCACGATTGGGAGAGCCTGCGCTCTATCCAGGTTGCGGCAGCAGATGCCATCTTTAACACACAAGACAATGTACTCCTGACGGCATCCACAGCTTCCGGCAAAACCGAGGCAGCCTTCTTTCCCATCCTGACCGAGTTTTGGGAGAGGCCGCCCGCAAGCGTGGGCGCCCTCTACATTGGCCCCCTCAAGGCGCTCATCAACGACCAGTTTGCACGGCTGAACGACCTCTGCGCCGAGGCGGACATCCCCGTCTGGCACTGGCATGGCGATGTCTCGCAGTCGCACAAGGCTAAGCTCATCAAAAAACCGAGCGGTATCTTGCAGATTACGCCCGAGTCGCTCGAGGCGCTCCTGATCCATAAGCACATGGCAATCCCTCGTATGTTCTGCGACCTGCGCTATGTGGTTATCGACGAGGTTCATTCGCTCATGCGCGGCGACCGCGGCGGTCAGACGCTCTGCCTTATCGAGCGCCTCTCGCGCATGGCGGGGGGGCAGCCCCGCCGCATCGGCCTTTCTGCCACCATCGGCGACCCCGAGCGCACGGGCGCCTTTCTCTCACAGGGAACAGGACGCGATTGCATCATCCCCCGCTTTGAGGAACCGCGCCGCGTGTGGCGCATCTCCATGGAGCACTTCTACAACTCGGGTCCCCAGGCACAGCAGCGGGGATTCGAGAGCACGGGTCCACAAGAAGCCGAGATGCTTGCTTGCGAGCGTATTGAGCCGGCGGCGCCCGCGGCGCTGCC
>URWQ01000029.1 GCA_900551635.1 uncultured Collinsella sp.
GACACAGCGGGTGAGGCTTCTCCCCGCTGTTTTTTCATGGAAAGCGGCGGTCAGACAATTTTGAGGAGGTGCATGGACATCGCAACCGATCTGATGATCAATGAGGAGATTCGCGACCGTGAGGTTCGACTGATCGACGAAAACGGCGAGCAGCTGGGCATCATGTCCTCCGCTGCGGCGCTGAACATCGCGGTCGAGAAGGACCTCGACCTCGTGAAGATCGCACCGGGCTCCAACCCGCCGGTCTGCAAGATAATGGATTACGGCAAGTACCGTTTCGAGCAGTCCAAGCGCGAGAAGGAAGCGCGGAAGAATCAGCGCGTCATTGAGATCAAGGAGATCCGCATGTCGCCCGGCATCGGCGAGAACGACTGGTCGATCCGTAAGGCCTTCTGCGACTGCTTTGAGTGGCTGGGCGTACGCATCGACAACAACAAGAACCGCGAGGCCGTGGGCAACGGCCCGCAGGTCATCAGTGCCGCCGGTTCCGCCGTCACGGTCATGGTCATCCCCACCGACGAGGAATACATGATCGCCCACGACGTCGAGCGCCTGACCAAGAACAACTAACGCGCGCATTTGCAAGTAAACGAAAGGCCTCCAGAGCAACAGCTCCGGAGGCCTTTTTGCTAGCAGGTGGACGGCGGAAACCCCATCCCATTTCGAGCGCAAATACTGGGACACGCTTTCCGGTTGAGGCACGTTGCGGAAAGTGCGACCCACAATAAAGCAAAATTCCGTCCCAAAGTTTCCCAAACAGGCCCCAAGCGGAAGCCACATCCCACAATCCGCCTCCAAACTGGGATGTAGTTTCCGGCACAACAACCGCCGAAGCCCACCGGCCTTTCAATCTCCAAAGTGATCATCATCAGCAACGCCTGTGCTTTCAGCAACGGCACCCATCCATTCAGATTTTCAGCCCCAGCTCGTAGCCAAGCCGCCGTCCACCCCGGATTCCCTGATTGCTACGTGGCGGCAGGGACCCCACAGGGTAAAGCTCTGAAAATATTCCGCAGGACGCATGAAACCCCCGCCGCACGAAGTGCGCAGCGGGGGTTTCTTGCATGTCCGAGGACGTTCTGAAAAGTAACAACAGGGCGGGCCCGGACGAGAACAAACAACTACAGGTCGATGTGCGATTCCTTGATCGGGAACGGCTCCGCGAAGTGACAGGCGCAGCAGTGGCCCGGGGCAACTTCCTTAAACTCAGGAAGCTTCTCGGAACAGATGCCCTGCGCGATCGGGCAGCGCGTGTGGAAACGGCAACCGGTCGGCGGATCCAGCGGTGACGGCGGATCACCGGCAAGGATGATGCGCTTACGGGTCTTCTGGATATCCGGATCGGGAACCGGCACGGCAGACAGCAGCGACTGCGTGTACGGATGGTGAGGCTCGCTATAGAGCGTCTTCCAGTCCGAAACCTCGACCATCTTACCCAGATACATAACGGCAACGCGATCGGAGATGTGCTGTACGACGGACAGGTCGTGTGCGATAAACAGATACGCGGTACCGAACTTGTCCTGCAGTTCCTTGAGCAGGTTCAGAACCTGGGCCTGAATGGACACATCCAGAGCGGATACCGGCTCGTCACAGATAATCAGCTTGGGCTTCAGCGCAAAAGCGCGGGCAATACCGACACGCTGACGCTGGCCGCCCGAGAACTCATGCGGATAGCGGTTGATGTGCTCGGGGTTCAGTCCAACGACGTCGAGAAGCTCACGGACGCGCTCAATGCGCTCCTCCTTGGTGCCCACGCCGTGAATGGTCATGGGCTCGGAGACAATCTCACCGATGGTCATACGAGGGTTGAGCGAAGCATAAGGATCCTGGAAGATAAACTGCATCTCACGACGCATGTCCTTGATCTCATGCTTGCTCATCTCGGCAACATCTTTGCCCTGGAAGAACACCTTGCCGGCGGTCGGCTTGGTCAGACGCATGATAGTGCGGCCCGTGGTGGATTTACCGCAACCAGACTCGCCAACCAGACCAAAGGTCTCGCCAGGATAAATCTCAAAAGAGATGTCGTTTACAGCAGAGACGACGCGCTTGGAAAAACGCTTGGCGAACATGCCGGACTCTGCGGGAAACTCCTTGGAGAGGTGCTCGACCTTCAGCAGTGGAGTGCGCTCGTTATTGTCTGCCATTTACGCCTCGCCTCCCTTCTTGGAATCCTTGCGCGTACGGGACGTCTCAGGAGCGTTCTTGAGGAACTCGGGGTCACTGGAATAGTGGCACGCAGAATAGTGACCGGACTCGGTGACAACGCGCTCAGGGCGCTGCTTGCGGCACTTGTCCGTCGCGTAGGGGCAACGAGGAGAGAAGACGCAGCCCTCAGGCAGGTTCATGAGCGAAGGCGGGTTGCCGTGAATCGGCGTCAGCGGCTTCTTCTCTTCGATTGCCTGCTCCGGGATGGAGCGGATAAGACCCCAGGTGTAGGGGTGGCGGCTCTCGTAGAAGATTTCCTCGGCAGTACCGAACTCGACGGGGCGGCCGGCGTACATAACCATGATCTTATCGGCCATATCGGCGACAACACCCAGGTCATGGGTAATCATGATGATGGCGTTGCCGTTCTTCTCCTGCATCTCCTGCATGAGCTCGATAATCTGAGCCTGGATGGTAACGTCCAGGGCAGTCGTGGGCTCGTCGGCAATCAGAATATCGGGATCGCAGGCAAGGGCCATGGCAATCATGACTCGCTGACGCATACCGCCAGAGGACTGGTGCGGATACTCATTGACGCGCTTCTCGGGCTCGGGGATACCCACGAGGTCCAAAAGCTCGGTGGCACGCTTGAGCGCCTCCTGCTTGGAGTAGCCACGGTGCAGACGAAGACCCTCGCCCACCTGCCTGCCGATCTTATAGACCGGGTTCAAGGAGGTCATAGGATCCTGGAAGATCATCGCGATATCGTTGCCGCGAATGTGCTGCATCTCTTCCTCGGTCATTTCGAGGATGGAGCGGCCGCGATAGCGAACGTCACCGCCCTCGATCTTTCCCGGAGGCATCGAGATGAGGCCCATGATGGTCATGGCGGTCACGGACTTACCGGAGCCGGACTCACCGACGACGCCCAGGGTTTCGCCGCGATCGAGCGTGTAGGAGACACCGTCGACAGCGCGAACAACGCCATCCTCGGTGTGGAAATACATCTTAAGGTCATCGACCTCGAGCAGATGCTGGCCCTCAGGAACCGGCTGGTCCTTCAGGTCCACATAGTTCTTGTTCTTCTTCATCCTTATGCGTCCTTCATCTTGACGTCGAGGGCGTCGCGCAGACCGTCACCCAGCAGGGTGAAGGCGAGCACCGTCGAGAGAATTGCCAGACCGGGCATGATCATCATCCAGGGAGCGGTCAGAAGATACTGCTGACCGTCCTGAATCATGGAGCCCCACGAAGGCGTAGGCGGAATAACGCCCATGCCGAGGAAGGACAGAGCGGACTCGGTCAGAATGGCGCCACCAATGTTCATGGTCGCGTAGACCACGATGGAGGCGACGGAGTTCGGGAAGATGTGACGCACGACGATACGAGCATCAGATGCACCCATCGCGCGCGCTGCATCAACATAGTCGTTTTCCTTGACCGTCAAGATTGCAGAGCGGAAGACGCGCGCAATCGAAGGCCAGCCAAGAATGCCGATGGCGATAAAGACGTTCTGAAGACCACGGCCGATAACGGCGATCATGGCGACAACGAACAGCACGTACGGGAACGCCAGGAAGATGTCCGCACAGCGCATGATGATCGTATCCCAAATGCCGCCGTAGAAACCGGCCAGGGCGCCCATGACCAGGCCGATCAATGTGGAGATCGCGGTGGCCATAATTCCGACGGACAGCGAAACGCGCGCACCATAGATAACGCGGACGAGAATGTCACGACCAAGGGCGTCGGTGCCAAACGGGTGCTCTGCACACGGAGCCAGCAGCGACGTCTCGGCCATGGTAGTCGAATCGGAAGCCGTCGGCGAACCGAGCCAGGGCTTAGCCCACAGATCTGCGGTCAGGGCAACCACAACGACGATGATGATCCAGCAGACACCGATAACGGCGAGCTTGTTCTTACGAAGACGCTTAAAAGCGTCGCCCCACAGCGTGCGGGACTTGGCGGGAGCAGATGCGGCCTTAGTGGCGGTAGCCTGCTCCTGAGACTGAGAATCAGTTTCCTGCATGAGACGTACCTCCCTTAGGCCTTATCCGACGGACCGCCAAGGCGGATGCGCGGGTCGAGGAATGCATAGCTAATGTCGACGAGCAGGTTAATCACCATGACGACGACAACGATGAGCGTAACGCCGCCCATAACGATGGGCCAGTCACGCATGCTAATGGCGCGATAGACCTCATAGCCGATACCGGGCCAGTTAAAGACCGTCTCGGTCAGGATGGCGCCCGAAAGCATGCCGCCAAAGTCGACACCAATATAGGTAACGACGGGGATGAGTGCATTCTTAAGCGCATGCTTGACGATGATCGCGCGATTGGAGAGACCCTTGGCCTTTGCCGTGCGGATGTAATCCTGGTTCATGACGTCAAGCAGCTGCGAGCGCATAATGCGGGCGGCATAAGCGGTCGAAACCGAAGCCAGCGTAATGGTCGGAAGCACATAGTGCATCCAATCCTGATACTGAGAGCTGGAACCGCCGGCACCCGAGATCGGCATGGAGAATGCACCGCCCGTGGCGTCCTTGAGGATGACGCCAAAGAACAGCTGCAGCAACATACCGAGCCAGAAGGCCGGGACCGCAACGAGGATCGACGTGGTGAGCGTTACCAAAATATCCCAGAAGGAATAACGCTTTACCGCCGAAATGATACCCGCACCGATACCCATGATTGCCTCGAGCACGATGGCGCACGCGGCAAGTTTGACCGTATACGGATACTTCTGGGCAAAGATTTCCGTAACCGGCAGCTTGCGCTGGTACGAATTGCCCAGATCGCCATGAAGCAGGCCGTTCATGTAATACAAGTAACGGTCCACGAGCGACGTTTGAACGGGGTCGCCGTTCTCGTCAAGGATCGCGTTGCCGTCCTCGTCCGTCTGGACCAGGTGATAGCGAACGCGAAGCTGAAGCTCCACCTCGGGGGACAGAGCCTTGTCTCCACCGATCAGCTTGATCGGATCTCCCGGCACGATATTCTGGAGGGCGAACAGAATCAGCGTAACGCCCAAAAACACCGGGATGAACTGAAGCACACGTTTAACGATGTACTTACCCATACCACTCCCCTATCTAGGGATTAACCTAAATGGGATGCCGATCGCCAGACCGGCATCCCAAAATTACCATCAGCCAGTTTACCCCAGGTTAGGGAGAACTGTATGTTTCCCATGAGGTCTACGTAAATACTTGACCCTCACGGAAGCTGCAAACTCTTAAGCGAGCTCAGCGGTACCCAGATCGGCGTGCTTCTGCGGATCGACATAGAGGTGCTTGATGCGATCGGAGCCGGCGATGGTGTGCGTGTAGAACATCACCGGGATGACCGGGCAGTCGGCAGCGACCATTGCGTCGGCCTCCTGCATCTTAGCGACGCGCTCCTTGTCGTCAACCGTAGTGCGAGCCTCGTCGACCTTGGCGTCGAACTCGGGGTTGTTGTAACCAGAGCGGTTGTCGCCACCGAGGGAGTCGGAGTGGAACAGCGGATACAGGAAGTTGTCCATGATCGGGTAGTCGGCAATCCAGCCCAGACGACCGAACTGATAGTTAAAGTTCTGATACTGCTCGAGCAGGGCAGACCACTCGGGGGTATCGGAGACAGCGGTAACGCCAACCTTGGCGAGGTCGCCGATGATGGACTCCATGATCTCCTTGTGGCCACCGTCCTGGTTGTAGGAAAGGGTCACACTAATGCCACGGTCACCGTTGGCACCGGCAGGAGCAACCTTGTCGAGGTACTCGTTAGCCTTGTCGACGTCGTAGGCGCAGAACTCCCATGCGCCCTCCTTGTAGCCATCGATGCCCGGAGGAACAATGCCGTCGGCGGGGGTACGGGTACCCTTGAAGATGGTCTTGCAGATGGCCTCACGGTTAATGGCCAGGGAGATACCCCTACGCAGGTCAGCGTTGTTGAACGGCTCGGCCGTGTTGTTGCAGGTCAGGTAGTAGGTGGAAGGCTCGGCGCCGAGCAGCATGCGCTCGCCGTCACCCATGGTGTAGCCGTCCTTGGACACGCCGCGATCCTTCTTGGCGGCATCGATCTGAGCGACGGGAACGTCGCAGACATCGAGGTTACCGGCCTGGAACTCCTTGTAAGCGGTCTCCATGTCCTTGATGACCTGGAAGTGGATGCCATCGATCTTGGCCTTGTCGCCATAGTAATCGTCGAACTTCTTGACGTTGATCTCCTGGCCATCCTCCCACTTGCCGTCCATCATGAACGGGCCGTTACCGACCGGGGCAAGGTAGAAGCTCTTGACATCGGACTCGGCGCACTCGGGAACCGGGGCCAGAGCCGGGTGAGAGGCGACGAAGGGGAAGTCGGCGTAAGCGGAAGACAGCTTGACGACGAGGGTCTCATCGTCAGGGCACGTAACACCGCTGAGCTCGGTGGCGTTACCGGCAAGCAGATCGTCATAGCCCTCGACCATGGAAAGGTGATAGGAGACCTCGGAAGGGCCATACTCGGTAGCGATGGCCGACTTGGTGTTGACCAGACGCTCCCAACCGAGCTTGAAGGACTTAGAGGTAACGTCGTCACCGTTGTGGAACTTGGCCTTCTTGATCTTGAAGGTAAACTCGGTGGCGTCGTCGTTGGACTCAAAGGACTCGCAAGCCAGCGGAACGATCTCGCCCTTCTCGGCGTCGTAAGAGGTCAGAGCGTCAAAGAGCTGATACTCGACCTGAGTACCCTGGTCCTCCTGGACGTTGTAGGGGTCGATGCAGACCGGGTTGTTGATGTAGAAGTTCAGCGTCGAACCGGACTCAGAACCGGAAGCGTCGCCGCCCTTCTTGCCACATGCGGCAAGAAAAGCCATGGAGCTCGCAGCAAGGGTGCCGCCAACAAAGGCGCGACGACCCATAACGGGCTGGTGGAACATAGAATCAGCCATGCCATCCTCCTTATGAGATAGGACAAAGAAATGTTCAGTCGGACACATGTCGAGACAATCCGATCCGAACCATCAAAACGCTGCCCGCTGCTATGGCTGGTTATGCACAACAGGCCAACGTTTTACAATACAGTAGCGCATTTTATGCACGATTTGGGGCTAATTCCGGTTAACGGTCAAGAATTTCTTTAGTTGGGCGCAGTATGTGGTGATATTTTTGACTCTGTTACGAATATGTAAACAAAAAAGGGTCCCGCACTTGCGGAACCCTTTACAAGTACTTATGCGGCTCGTGATTAGTAGCCCACGATGCCCTGCGGGAAGAAGAACATGCACAGCACGACGCACACGGCAAACACGACAGCCATGATGACGGTCAGGCGGTCGAGGTTCTGCTCCATAACACCTGTGGCAGAGCTGGAGTTATACAGCGAGCTAGCGATCATATCCGAAACGCCGGTACCCTTACCGGAATGCATCAGGACGAGAATCGTCAGCGCCACGGCAGAAACAGCCCAAACGACAAACAGAAGAATCTGGAACGGACCCATAGATAAGCTCCTTAATAGAACAATTCAAACTCCAGTACTGTACCACAATCCCCCGCTCTCCCCTACCTGCCACTCGGGGACGGTGCGGAAATGGCAGAAATACCAAAAAGGGGGTTGCCCGAATATGGGCAACCCCCTGCAAGAAAACGCTTGGAGTTTTCTCTTAGGCCTCGGTGGCGAGCACGCGACCCGTCATCTCGGCGGAAGGCTCAATACCAGCCATGGTGAGCATGGTCGGAGCGATATCGGAGAGACGACCGTCCTCGATACCGGTGAGCTGTGCCTTCTCATCAACGATGATAAACGGCACGCGGTTAGTGGTGTGAGCCGTAAACGGATGCTTGGAACCGTCGGAAGCAACGTCAAACATGTGATCGGCGTTGCCGTGGTCGGCGGTGATCAGCGCAAAGCCGCCCTTGGCGAGAATCGCCGGGACGACCTTGGACAGGGCATCGTCAACAGCCTCGACGGCCTTAACGGCGGCGTCGAAGACACCGGTGTGACCAACCATGTCGCAGTTCGCGAAGTTCACAATGTAGAAATCAGCGCGATCCTCGTTGATGGCGGCAACAAGCTTCTCGGTAACCTCGGGAGCGCTCATCTCGGGCTGCAGATCGTAGGTAGCGACCTTGGGGGAAGCGACGAGCACGCGCTCCTCGCCCTCCTTGGGCTCCTCGATGCCGCCGTTGAGGAAGAACGTCACGTGGGCGTACTTCTCGGTCTCGGCGGTGTGCAGCTGCTTCAGGCCATTGGCGGCGATAACGTCGGCCAGGACGTTCTCGGGGAACGTCTTGGGGAAGGCGACCTCGACGTCAAACGTCGGATCGTACTCGGTCATCGTCACAAAGTGAGAAAGCTTAATCTGCTCGCGCTCAAAGCCGTCGAACTCCTTGTCCGTGAACACGCGGGTCATCTGACGGGCGCGGTCGGGACGGAAGTTGAAGAAGATGGCCGCATCGCCCTCGTGGATGCCCTCGTTGTGGGCAGCGAAGGGCTCGACGAACTCGTCGCCGCGCGGATCCTTCTCGTAGTAGGCCTTGATACCGGCAACGGGGTCGACATCGGCATCGAACGCATTGACCATGACGTCGTAGGCGCGCTGGATGCGCTCCCAACGGTTATCGCGGTCCATGGCCCAATAACGGCCCGACACGGTGGCAACGCGAGCGTCGCAACCGGTCTCCTCGGAGATCTTCGCCAGGAAGGCGCAGAACTCGCTCATGTAGCCGGCACCGGACTGCGGGTCAACGTCGCGGCCATCCATGAAGGCGTGGACGCGAACGGTCTTGACACCGTGCTCGGCAGCCATCTTGACCAGAGCCTCGACGTGGTTCATGTGAGAATGAACGCCGCCAGGGCTCATAAGGCCCATGAGGTGGAGAGTCTTGCCGTCAGCCTTAACGTCGTCCATAGCCTTGACGAAGACCTCGTTCTTGGCGATGGAGCCGTCCTTGATGGCGTTGTTGATGCGCGAAAGCTCCTGGAACACGATGCGGCCGGCACCGATGTTGAGGTGGCCCACCTCGGAGTTGCCCATCTGACCGTCGGGAAGGCCCACGTCCTCGCCCGAAGCACCGAGCGTGGTGTGAGGATACTTCTCGTACAGGCTATCAAGGAAGGGCGTCTTGGCAGCGGCGACGGCGTTCTCACCATCGGCCGGAGCAAGGCCGCAGCCATCCATGATGATCAGGAGTGCAGGAAGATGACGCTGTGCCATATGTCCTACTCGCCTGCCTTGACGACCATAGAGGCAAAGTCGGCAGCCTTAAGCGAAGCGCCACCCACGAGGGCGCCGTCAACGTCGGGCTTGGCGACGAGCTCGGCAATGTTGCCGGGCTTAGCGGAACCACCGTACAGGACGCGGATGCCGTTAGCGAGCTCCTCGCCGAACATCTCCTTGAGGGTCTCACGGATAGCGCCGCATACCTCCTGAGCGTCCTCGGCGGTAGCGGTCTTGCCGGTGCCGATGGCCCAGATGGGCTCGTAGGCGACGACGACCTGCTTGGGGCAGGTGATCTCAAGACCAGCAAGGCCAGCCTTGACCTGGTTCACGACGTGCTCGACATAGGTGCCGGCCTCGCGGACCTCGAGGGACTCGCCGCAGCAGAAGACGGGAACAAGACCAGCAGCAACGAGGGCCTTGGCCTTCTTGTTCTGGTCCTCGTCGGTCTCGTGGAAGTAATCACGACGCTCGGAGTGACCGATGATGCAGTAGGTGCAGCCAGCGGACTTGAGCATGTCGCAAGAGGACTCACCTGTGAAGGCACCCTTGGCCTCCCAGTACACGTTCTGTGCACCGAGGGCGATGGGGGCAGCCTGAATGCGGTCATGAACCGTGGTGATGTCGATGGTCGGAGGGCAGACGAGCACCTCGACGCCAGCCGGAACCTCGGGCAGAGCCTGAGCCAGCTCGTCGGCGAGTTTGGCGGCCTCGGCGACGTCGTTGTTCATCTTCCAGTTACCAGCGATGAGAAGGGTGCGATTAGGCATCGAGAAGCACCTCCACTCCGGGCAGGGCCTTACCCTCGACGAGCTCCATGGAAGCGCCACCACCGGTGGAGATCCAGCTCATCTTGTCGGCCAGGTTGAACTTGTTGACAGCCGCGACAGAGTCGCCACCGCCGATGATCGAGGTGCAGTCGGCCTCGGCGACAGCCTCGGCGATAGCCTGGGTGCCGTGAGCGAAGTTGTCGAACTCGAAGACGCCCATGGGGCCATTCCAGAACACGGTCTTAGCGCCCTTGACGGCCTCGGCGTAGAGCTCCTCGGTCTTGGGGCCGATGTCCATACCCTCACGGTCGTCGGGGATAGCATCAGAAGCGACAACCTCGGGGACAGCGTCCTCGCCAAAGTGATCGGCAACGCGGTTGTCGATGGGGAGCAGGATCTTGACACCCTTCTCCTCGGCCTTCTTGAGCATCTCGCCAGCGCGCTCGACCCAGTCCTCTTCCTTGAGGGACTGGCCAACGGACAGGCCCTGAGCCAGGAAGAAGGTGTAGGCCATACCGCCACCGATAATCAGGGTGTCAGCGGAGTCGATGAGGTGATCGAGAACACCGATCTTGGAGGAAACCTTGGAACCGCCGACGATAGCGACGAAGGGGCGCTCGGGCTCGGCGAAGATGCCGGTCAGCGTGTCGACCTCCTTCTCGAGCAGGAAGCCGGCGACGGCAGGCAGGTAAGCGGCGGGGCCCACGACGGAACCCTGGGCGCGGTGAGCGGTGCCGAAGGCATCGAGAACGAAGACGTCACCATAGGAAGCGAGCTTCTTGGCGATCTCGGGGTCGTTCTTCTTCTCCCGTTTATCGAAGCGGATGTTCTCCAGCAGCAGC